>WRLR01000068.1 GCA_009777515.1 Oscillospiraceae bacterium
CCGGAAGACAGGCGGGGCATGGCCGGAGGGGCGGGGCTGCCGGTGGGCGAAGTCGTGCCTGAGGTCGACTGCACGCTCGGGGACGATAACGAAATCCAAGTCAGCGGCGAAACAGTCCTGAAAGGCTATCTCGACGGCATAGGCGACGACGAAAACAAGATACGCGAAGGCGATGAAAGCGAGACTGTCTGGCACAGGACGGGCGACGCCGGTTATTTCGACGTATATGGGCGATTATGGCTGCTGGGGCGCGTCAACCAAGCCATAAACGACGATCGCGGCACGCTCCACCCATTTTGCGTCGAATGCGTCCTGGACGCGCAATTCGGCATCCGAGGCGCGATCCTGGCGATTGATGGCGAGCGCGTCGTGGTCATAGCTAAAGGTTCGGCGAACCCAGACGATGTATTGCAAGCGCTAAAACACCAACACATCGACCGGGTCGCCACTGTCAAAAAAATCCCGATGGACAAGCGCCACGACGCAAAAATCGATTATCCAAAGCTCCTGGAGTTACTAAAAATGTAAAACCCATCGGCGCGATGTCCTCATCGCAGTTGATGTTTATGACACCGCAAAGATAATATCCATTTTTTCGTAGGGCGCGATGTCTTTCACCGCGCCGATTAACGTCGGATAACCGACAATCAATATTAAACCCATTACGCCGCCTTAGTCGCCGGCCGCTTTCATTCGGGCCTTATGTAGAACCTGATGTACTCGCCGTCCTCGTCCATTTTGAACATATCGTACAAATGGTACTCTGTGTGCCCTTGAACCATCGCAAATAATAACTTGCCGTAAAATACTTCGCCCGGATATACCGTTATATCATAAAACCGCGACGCATCGCTGCTATACAAACCAATATATGCGACGGAGCCGACCCTGACACCGGCGCCGGTGACCCCCTGTACAGACAGGTTGAGCCCGCTCGTAATCCCGTAGTCCGGACGCGGGTAGTCCTCTGGGTAATATAGCTCGTAGTTCAACACACGCAGCTCCATATTGGATTCTTCCAAGCTGTCAAAAGCGCTGATGTCATAGTTGCGTTCCACCATTTTATCAAGCACGTCTGTAACTGCGTCGCCCGTCTCGATGCTGACAGCCCTGCAATATGCCGGGTACCATTTGTTGTCCTTGTAATATAGTTTCTTTATCTCAATCCACTCGCCGAGCTTAGCCGGGTTTTCGATTGTGGCCTCGACAATATTTTCGGGTATGCCCGCCGCCGTTACAACAGGCGGATCCTCCTCCCCACCTTCGCCTACAGGCTCACCGCCGTTCTCTGTTGTGGTCGGCTCGTCTGCGGTAGTCGTGGTTGTGGCTGCCTCCGTTGTCGTGGTGGTTGTCGTCTCGGGTGCAGCGGTAGTGGTTGTGGTGGTGGCGGCTGTGGTTGTTGTTGTTGCGGCGGTCGTGGTGGTCGTGGCAGTCGTTGTAGTCGTGGTAGCTGCCGTTGTTGCCTCCGTAGTCGTTGCGGCAACCGTGGTGGCAGCCGTGGTGGCAGCCGTAGTGGCAGCCGCAGTGGTTGCTTCGGCAGCGGTGGCGGCAGCCAATGTTGTGTTTTGGCTGCGGCTAGGTTCCGCTCCGCCGCACCCGGCAAGCGCCGCCCCAATGAGCGAAAGCGCCATGATAGTAGCTAGTGTTCTTTTTTTCATAGTTATGACCATTCCTTTCTGCGAAAGACACAAAACGTTATGAAACTGAACGTTGTGCCATATCATATCTTCTACTATTATAATGTTCAGTGAAGATACCGGCACACTACACAGCACGGGGAGGTGAGTGGCGCAGTGGTTTTCAGTGACCCGAATAATTATGTGTGCCAACCGCCCGTTTAAGCACAAATAAGTGGGACTATGATCCCGTAATCTTATCTTTACAAAGACGTAACTCGTTTTGGTGCCGGGCGGTTAGTCACTGCCGGACTTCTCAATACATCATGAGGAGGTTCACAATGGCACTCAAAATCGTATATCCTGTCTGTTGTGGCATGGATGTACACAAATCCTTTGTTATCGCTTGTATCGCGGCAACTGACAATAAAGGCGTAACATCCTACAAAAAACGCAGGTTCTCAACGTTCACGGGCGATCTTCGCCTTCTCGCGCAGTGGTTGTCTGACAACAACTGCGCCGATGTTTGCATGGAGTCCACAGGTAAGTATTGGATTCCGGTATACAATATACTTGAACCGACTTGCAACGTCGTTCTTGCCCACCCAAAGTACGTTAAAGCTATTCGTGGGAAAAAAACCGACCAGCGCGACGCAAAATGGATTGCAGACATTTTCAAACACGACCTCGTAGCTGGGAGCTTTATTCCGTCGGCCGATATCCGCCAACTCCGCGACCTTATGCGTTACCGGGTAAAACTAACGAGCTTTATGACCGGCGAAAAAAACCGCCTGCAAAACTGCCTGACTGTATCCAACATCAAGCTCGATGATGTCTTTTCCAGCGTTTTCGGCAAAAGCGCCGCTGCGATTACTGACCAACTGATCCTGCACCCGGATGGCAATTTTGACGTCGCGCCTTTCATTGACGGACGTTGTAAAGCACCCCCGGACAAAGTGCAGGCCGCCGTTGACGGCGTGATTTGCCCCGGGCAGGTATCAAAACTCGGTGTCATCCGCTCCCATATGGACGCACTGAGTTCGTGCAGGAATAATCTTGAATCCGTCATTTTCGCCATTGCTGAACCGTTCCGTCCACAAACCGAGCTGCTTATGACCGTTCCGGGTATCCAACTTATTTCCGCTGTCGCTATAATATCGGAAATCGGTGTAGATATGTCCGTGTTTCCGACATCTAAGCACCTCTGCTCCTGGGCCGGCTTAGTTCCGCAGAATAACGAGAGCGCCGGGAAGAAAAAGACCACCCGCATCAACCGCGCCGGGGCATACATCAAGCCGCTTCTTGTCCAGTGCGCCCTTGCTGTCTGTATGTCTGACAAGCACCCTGAAATCAAATCCCGCTATCTCGCGCTTAAAAAACGCCGCGGGCACAAGAAGGCGATCATTGCCATTTGTCGGATGTTGTTGACCGCGATCTACAGCATCCTAAAAAAAAGTGAGGCATACAATCCCGAACTTTACAGAAAGGAGACAGCAAACAACGTTCCCGCTAACCGTGTGTTGTCCGTTGAGCAGGCTATTGCTTTCATCCAACGGCAAGGTTATTTAGTCGCTGTCTCTGACGACGGTGAATTAGCGTCTTGATACTGTTGCTACGTTATTGATTTTTCAAGTTACAGTGTTTCTGTGATTCGGCGCGCTTCTTTTTGCTGCGATCCTGTGGCATGGTTTACTGCGCCTCTCTATCCTATGTCGCTAGTTTGTTGTTTCAATCTTATCCTCCTCTTTTTATACAAGATATCAATGTAAAAATAGACGCATGCATGTAAATATTGTTCCTCATATATATATAACCAAAATCCATGCACGCTATATTCCATTTATAATAGTGTTCACGACGGGTGCCGCCACCAGCATGGCACGAAAGCTTGGCGGCGTGAACACTATCGCGGCGCAACGCGGCGCGCGGGTGCAGCGCGCCCGTAAGGCGAGGGAAATCGCATTTTCCGAGCCGACGACTTTCATAAAAGTAAATATTGTTTGCGTGCGCCGTAATATTCTGCTATAATTTGACTGTCAGACAGCACCGCGCTTGTATCAGGCGCTGGATATTGCCGGATTGTGTAAGGGTAGCACAAATGACTCTGACTCATTTTGTCTGGGTTCGAATCCTAGTCCGGCAGTGCAAGCGAAAACCCGCCAAACGCAGCCATACCAAGCCGCTTGGCGGGTTTTCTCTTTGCCGTTTTTCCTTTCCCTATTTTATTATATCGAGCCAATCGGGAACATCAGGCTTTACCGCTGCATATATTATCGCCGGATTCATAAATCCATCATCTTTCACAATAATAAACTCATCAATGGAATAGCCATTGCGCTCAAATATTCTATATTTATATCTTTGGCCTTCCCGAACAGTGCCGCTAAAATCTCCGACCGCAAACCCAATTTCTTTTAGCCCCCGTGTGCCGCCGTAAAAATCGTCGTCGATATAGGGCGAATACATTATATCATTACGTTTGAATTGCGATGAAAATCCATATTCATCAACATTGCTATAAATAGCTTCAAACACCATGAGCGGCTCATTGTTCGCTCTATTGACCGTAAACCCGGCTATCAAAACGGCAACCAATGCGATGGCTACAACGATTACCACGCGCGATGGTTTACTAAAATTTATAACGCGCTTGATGCGCCCTTTTACGCCGCCCTCGCCAAAAGCAAGCGGCGAGCCGCCGACAAAGTGCCGCTCCGTGGCAAGCGACAACAGCGAGAGCGTGTAATCCTTTTTAGTTTCTCCGCCCATTTCTCTGAGGACGCGCTCATCACAGGACATTTCCATATCCACGCCCATGAGCAAAAAGGCTGCCCATGCCAATGGGTTGAACCAATGCAGACAGAGGATAAAATACGCCGCAAGTTTTATAATATAGTCACGGCGCTTGATGTGCGTCTGCTCATGCAGGACGATATACCCTCGCTCTTTTTCGGATAAGCCTACTGGCAGATAGATATGTGGATTGAATATGCCAAGCACAAAGGGCGATTCAATGATTTCAGATTCATAGATATTTGATTCAATATGCGCCATACCTTGCATTTTACGTTTGAGAATCAGGTAAGACACCGCGCCGTATATTGCCATAGCGATAGCGCCGATTAGCCAAAGATATGCGCCAAAATTAACAAAACTTCTGAGCGGATAGATTCTCCAGCTTCCGGATGACGCGCCTCTCCATTCCTCACCCATTTGACCTATGAAAGTATTGATAGGTTCGTCTATTCGCGCTATCCCGGAATCAATCCTGTTAATATGCTCCGCCACAAGCGCCGGAGGTATGGTTTCGGCGTTAAAGGGCAAAAAACTGACAGCACTCTCGATGGAGAACGGGCAGACCAGACGGAAAGCGGCTACAACCCACAAGCAATAGGATATTTTTTTCGGAGCTTTATGGAGCAGTAGACGAGCAAGGCACACCACCGCAATGACGAACGCCCCTGTCAGGCTCATATTCAAAACCGTCAGGAACACCCTATCCATTGCCGCCGCCCCCCTCGCCCTGCCTGCCAGCAGGCAGGTTTTCCTCTATGAGACGGCGAAGTTCCGCAGCCTGTTCCTCCGACAGCTTTTTTCCGCCGAAGAACGAGGTGATGAATTTCGGGAGCGACCCGCCGAACGTGTCCTCGACAAAATAGCGGCTCTGGCGGGAGATTAACTCATCTTGGGTAAGCAGCACAGACACATTCGCGTTCTCGTTCTGAAACACGCCCTTGTCGCATAGTTTCTTCAGCACCGTGTAGGTGGTGGATTTCTTCCAATCCATTTCCCTGTCCGCTATCCCGACCAGATCCGGCGATGTCAGCGGGGCTTCGCGCCATATCAAGACGGCGAGCTTCTCTTCCGCTGCGGTAAGGTTAATATTCCCAGCCATGCCATGCACTCCAATCTAAATGCGTTAGACTAAGTATAGTCTAACGCATATAGACTGCCAGTGTCAAGATTTTTTTTGAAATACGATACTATAATATCACAGATTATATGTGACCTATTCCATTTTGCCCCCGTTTATTTCGTCAAGCACTAGCTGCACATCGGGCATCTTCTCGGCTACGTATTTATCCCATTCTGCTTCAATGTCAATGTCCGGCTGCGCCATCAAACTGACAATGCGCGCCTTGGTCTCAGCGCCGAATGAACCATATATATCCTTGTTTGGCGCGGAACCGAATGTCACAAAGTAATCGAATGGTTTTAGCAAATTGGGCAGCCGCCCCGAGGCGCGGATGGCCCACAGCCGATCTATTTCGTCATATTGATAAGGTACCGATCCCGGCGGGTTTTGCCTTGGGTTCTCTGCTGCGGCTGCTTCAATAAACGCGTAATTGACATATGGATCAATATAGCCGCCGGTAGCCGGGTCTTTTTCCCATAATAAATCGAGATCGCGCAGCCCGTCGCCTGTGCGGACGAAGTCTACGCCTTCAATGCCCAGCCAGCGAAGGCGGATGCCATCGTCGGTTTTCAGGTACTCCCAAAAATCCAGCACCCGATCGATCTTTTCCTGCCCAATTTTATGGCTTAGAGCCGTGATGCACCAAAAATCTTCGGTCTGCGTCATATACCAGTTGCCGTCCCAAGCGCTGACAATGGCGATGCCAAAATCATTGTAGTCGTCAATGACATTATCGCGCAGCATCCGCTCGGTTATGGCATTTAAACTGCCGTTTATATTGTATGCGGCAAAGCCCAGCCCCGCTTCAATCATGTCGCGATGCTCGTTGCCTTTGAAAAGGATGTTGTCGCGGTAAATGAGGCCCTCCTGGTACATGTCATAGGTCGCTTTGACGGACTTTTTGTAATCATCCAATGCCGGTGGCCATACATACTGGCCATCGACCTCGATATATGTGCAGGTTTCGTTCCCCTCAGCCGCCGGGGGGTTTATAAAGAGCGACGCCCCGCCTGGGAATGTCGCAGGAGGCATAAGCAAACCGGCCGTGACGCCTGGGCCGTTGTCGCCCGGGTCTTCTTTAAGAACTGTCCTTATGAGATCGAGCCACTCGTCCCAAGTATAGATATCATCATCCTTATACTTCCCAACGGCGATTGCCCAGTCCCTTCGGTAACACCAGTTGGAGCCATAGCAATTTTCTGCCTCCACAGGGTTGTCTCGCAAAGATGGAAAACCATATAGATTATCATTCACAGTCAAGGCAGCGATAGACGGACTTGTATCGTAAACTTCTTTCAAAAGCGGGCGGTCGTCAAAGTACTCTGCCAAAAATGGTGAAAAGGCGCCCTGCCTCGACCATGATTTATACTCGTTCGCCTGCGCGCCCTTCAAGTTCCAGTAAATCAAATCCGGGGCGTCATCCGTGGCTATCCAGGTGCGGATGCTTTCGTTCCAATCCGCTGTATTGATTGGAATGTATTCGAAAGTCAAGTTGAACCGTTCTTTGATATACTCATTGCGGACATGTGTGCCGCATTTTTCGGCCTCCGTCACATTCATGGAGACGACAAGAGGTTTCTCATACGCATTGGAGTCAGGCTCTGGTTCCTGTTCGCTTGTCGTCGCTGCCGCTGCTGTCTGCCCCGCAGTAGTTTGCGTCTGCTGAACCGCACTGGTCGCGGCAGGCTGCGCGCCCTGGGGCGCGGCGCATGCAACAAGCGAAAATAACAACAATACTACCATCGGCATCATCAGTTTTTTCATTTTAATCCCCCTTTCAATAATACATTAATACCTTTCACTATTTTGGTTATTTTGCCCTATATCTATGCTATTCTTTTACGGCCCCCAGCGTGAGGCCGGAAAGGAAATAACGTTGCAATAACGGATAGAGGCACATTATAGGCACCATGGAAACGATGATGGAGCTCATTTTTATCGCATCGCCTTTAATATCGGGCATAGCCCCCCCGGGCACTATCTGCGTCGCCATAAATGCAATGTCATTTATTATAGTGCGCAAAACATTTTGCAATGGCCATTTATCGACAGAGCGTATAAAAAGCATCGCGTTATACCACTCATTCCAGCGTTCGACGGCGTAGTACAGCGTGAAGGTCGCCAAAATTGGCAGCAATAACGGCAAAACAATGCGCAGCAGGATGATCAAGTCATTCGCGCCGTCGATTTTCGCGGACTCCTCCAAGGACGGGGGCAATGTTTTTATATAGTTGGATATTATCAGAACATACATAATATTTATTCCGGTCGGTAAAATCATGGCCGCATGATTGTTCATCAAGTTTAAATCCTTTATCAACAAATAAAACGGGATCAAGCCTCCGGAAAAATACATGGTGAATACTATAATTAAGCGGATAAATTTCATGCCAAATATCTTTTTAGTCAAGGCGTACGCGCATAAAACGGTGAGTATCATGTTGTACACTGTCCCAATGCCTGTGACTATCAATGAGTTTTTATAGCCTGACCAAATCAATGAAGACTTAAACGTAAAATCATACGCATCCAGCGTGACGACAGGGGGAATCAGCATAAAACCTCTATAGCGCAAATATACTGAGTTCGGCACCAAAGACACTAAAACCGCATTGTAAAACGGGTACAAAACAATCAGGCCGAACAGCGTAAGAAAAGAAAGGATGAGCCCGTCGACGACATTAAACCGCCGAATCCGGTATTTCCGTCTATTTGCGCTATGAATGCGTAGCGCTGCATTAGCCAATTCGCCACCCCCCTACAATACGGTTTCCTGCCCCAGCGCTTTTGTGATGAAATTTGCCGCCATGAGCAATGAGAAATCAATGATATTTTTAAATAAGCCAACCGCTGTTGGAAACCCGAGGTTGACTCCTGACGCGTTGACAAAAGCAACCCTGTAAATATATGTATCTATGATATCGCCTTTCCCGTACACTGGCGGGGAATAAAGATTGAACACCTGGTTGAATCCGCCTTCCATTGACGCGCCTACCCTCAGTACAAATTGGATAGCTATCATACCGATTATTCCCGGAATTGTAATATAACGAATCTTCTGCCATCGATTGCACCCATCAATCAACGCGGCTTCATATAGCCCTTGATCTATGCCTGTGATAGCGGCTAAATAAATGATTGTGCCCCAGCCGGCTTCTTTCCACATGTCGGACAGCACCAGCACCCAACGAAAGGCATTGTTGTTAAATAATAAATTCCAATTTTCGCCCGCAACCTGATCGACGGCCATGATCACCTTGCGGACCATTCCGCCGCTGCCAAGAAGATTCGTCATGATGCCGGCGAGCAGCACCCAGGAAAGGAAGTGCGGGAATGTATATACAGTTTGCAGCACCCGTTTATATTGCGTAAACAAAACCTCATTGATCATCAATGCGAGGAAGATCGAAAATGGAAATGCGATTAATATTCGCATACAGGAAATGATCAATGTGTTAGCCATCGCCGAGAAAAAATCCGCTTCCGAAAACATTCGCCGAAAATGCGCGTAATCATTCCACGGGCTCGCGGCGATACCTTTGAGCATATAGTCTTTAAAGGCGAGCTGTATGCCATACATCGGTACATATTTAAAAATGACAATAAAAGCGACCGGGAAGAACACCATCGCATATATCCACCGGTTGCTCCATACATGGGTCGCCAACTGGTTCCACTTGGTTTTCCGCGATAAAACAGTCATGTACATGCCTCGCTCAACGTTAGGCCTAAACGGCTTGTTACTTGATCGCATCATTGTTGTTTGAATAAATTTTATATATTTGTACAATAGATGTCAATATATTATTTAATAAATTTTATATTCCACATTGATATAGTGTATTTTTCATCTAAAAAGATAGTATAATTGTTTTATACATTGTAGCCAATATATATAAATGATATTTGTACATATTAACAATGTATGCAATTGCATACTATTATTTACTAAATTTATACTAAACTGTTGACAAAATAAAACATGGTAATTATACTTAACCGTACTATTAAAGATGCTGGCAATGAGGATCGACACGTGGGCAAAAAGAAAGTCACTATATACGACGTAGCTTCACAGGCTGGCGTTTCTGCGTCTTCCGTAACGCTGGCGCTCAACGGTAAACCCGGTATTTCAAGCAAAACCCGCAGCCTTATCATTGATGCGGCAAATAAAGTTGGCTACGCTAAAAAAGAAGATCGACCTTTGGTATCGACCTTTGGCAATATTCACTATGTCATATCAAAGATGCATTTTCGCGACAGCGATAAATACATACCGCATTTCCATAATTTACTTATGCAAGCTATTCAGCAATGCTGTTACGACAATAAAATGTTTATGATTTTGCATTACTTTGGCGACGAACCACAAGAACACAAACATATAATTGACATTATCAACACAGAAAATGATCCCATGGTTTTATTACAGGGAAGCAATATTGATAACCCTGTTTTGGAGTTATGGATGTCTTCAATAAAGCGTTTGGTTGTCCTCAATAATTACTATGACAACATTGATGTAAATACCGTATCATTTGACAGCCAAAGCTGTGTGTATGAATTAATTGATTATTTGCAAAAGAAAGGTTATGAAAATATCGGAAGGTTGCGCAGCTATCCTATTGCCCATACAATCCAAGAACGCGAACGTTATTTCGTCGAATATGCGAATGAAAAAAATTATCCGGTTATTTGCGATTTGGTTGTGGATCCTACACTGGATGAGTCGAGCGCATGTATATTAAAATACATTGAGCAAGGCGGCGCGCTGCCAAGGGTCCTGGTCACGGACAGCGACAAACAGGCGCTAGGGGCGATGCATGCGCTGCTGAACCTTGGTTTTCGCGTACCGGACGATATCGCGATTGTCGGCAATAATGATTTGCCTCTGGCGGCTTCGGCGCCTGTGCCTATTACGACAAATCGGCTGGACTGGGCTCAGCTCGCCCGCATCGGCGTATGGGTTTTGATGAACCATACATTTGGGGGATACAATCCATGCCTGAAAATCCGCCTGACTGAAAAACTTATCATACGCGACAGCGCTTAAATTAATATTCATATACAGGGAGGCACCACATGCAAAAAAAACAGCTCGGATCATCTGAATTGCAAATACCACCCATAAGCATAGGTTGCTGGAGTTTTGGCGGCAACGCGGAAGATTACTGGGGCGCGCAAGATCAACAGGATGTCGACGCACTGGTTGCTTTGGCAATTGACACCGACGCCAACTTTTTTGATACGGCATATGGCTATAATGAAGGGCGCAGCGAGGAATCTTTAGGTAAAGCGCTTCAAGGAAAAAGGGATAAGGCCATTATCTGTACAAAGACGCCCATATGCGAAACGCCCAAAATATTCGAAGAAAAGCTTGTCGCCTCGCTTAGGCGGCTAGGCACAGAGTATGTCGATATTCTGATGATACATTGGCCCACCAGAGACCAGGCCCTACTGGAGCAAAACTTGATGGCGCTCAAAAACATGTGCGAAAAAGGCCTTGTGCGCTATGCGGGCGTTAGCAATTTTGGTATCGGCACATTGTCAATCGCAAAAAGTGTGGGCGTAAATTGCATAGCCAATGAGTTCGCGTACAGTTTGCTCAGCCGCGCGCCCGAATATGATGTTATTCCCTACTGCGTAGAAAATAACATAGGCATTGTATGCTATATGAGTTTGATGCAAGGTATTTTGACAGGGAAATACCGCGCAATCGATGACATACCTATGCGGTACCGGCGCACGGTGCAATTTGACGGAGCCAACAACACCTTAATAAATAAAGCGCATGCCACCCCGCCCGCAGAAGCGGAAGCGATGGCTGTCGTGAATGCACTAATCGATATTTCCTCCGATATTGGCATAACGCCAGGGCAGCTCGCGCTGGCATGGTGCATCGCCAAGCCAGGCGTCGCGACCACTTTTGTCGGATGCCGCAACGCAAAGCAACTAGAGGACAATTGCCTGGCGGGCGAAGTTAAGCTGGAAAGCTCCGTCATATCCGCACTGGACGAAGCTAGCCAGCCGGTATTGGATAAGATGGGCAACACTGTTGACATATTCGGGCAAAACCGGATTTGGTAATTCAATGACCACATAAAATAAAGTTTCTTCTAATAGAAATTCATTTATGACGCGAATGTTTGTAGTTTCCTCATAATCAAGCGTCAATATAGTCATGCTCCCGTTCCAATGTAAAGTCTCACCTTTGATCTTATAGAACCTACGGGCATATTTCAGGTCTTGAAATAACGTTTTCATGGACATTCCCATCTCTTTGATTTATTTTGTTTGTATTTATAGCGTCGGGTGGTACATCTGTTAAAGTACGCTTCATTGGAATCGTGTAGACAAGATGATTTGTTTAAAATTATTCTCGCAAAACTATTGACACAGTGTCCTAAATAGTATATAGTCTTATTTGTATATATGTACTAACAAGGAATAAATATGCCATGAACAAACGTTTCACCATTCAACGATCACTAGTCCTTGAAGCTGTAAAAGAGTTGCGGCGCCATGTCAGCGCCGACGAGGTTTATGAGATAATTGTAAAGAAGCATCCCGATATCAGCAGGGGGACTGTATATCGCAATCTAAACCTATTGTCCGATATAGGTGAAATACGCAAAGTAGAAATGCCGGGCGGGGCCGCCCTCTATGATCATATGTGCCGTGATCATTATCATGCTAAATGCGTTAAGTGCAACCAGGTTTTTGATGTAGCAATGGAATTTATTGGGGATTTGGAAAATAACATCAAAGATACGCAAGGGTTTATATTTACAGGGCACGATATCATTTTTAAATGCGTTTGCCGTGATTGCAATTCAAAATGATTACAAAATGAGACACTAAAACATACGGCCCCGGCCAACTAAAAGCATGTGCGCATACGGGAGCAAGGAAAAACCCGTAAATATATTAAGAGGAGAAGTAGCATGAAGAGTTTCACCGTATTGGATTTACAGTATGCCCATCGGTTTTATGGGTTCAAAGGAGAAGCCCAATATCTGCATGGACATACGGGAATACTTACGCTCGAGGTTGAAGATACCATCAACATGGGCGTAAATATGGTATTCCCCTGCAATGAGATCAAAAAAACCGCTTGGGATGTCCTACAAAACTTCGACCACGCGTTGATATTACGGGAGGACGACCCGTTGCTCCCCGCAATTCTCGGCGTTTACGAAAAACAGGGCATAAAGGACGGAGCGCCGACCAACAAGCAAAAAGGGCCTGCCTTTAAGACGGAGCTTGCCACAGCGTATCCCGAATGCCGCCTGGTGGTCACAAAAGAAACGATGACCGTCGAGGGAATGATAAAAATAGTCTACGACTTGCTAAAAGACAAGCTCAACATCGTGAAAATCACATTTACGAGCGGGGTAAACGGCGCAACTGAGGAATATGCAGCAGGGCAGGAAAAAGACCGTTGCCCGCTGTGCGGCATACTGCTAAACGAAAACAGCGTATGCCCAAAATGTGGATACAAGAAATAGCTAAATTTGGGATTTGAACAAGCACTGGAAATAGGGCTCCCGGGTTTTACTAAGCAATATTCTCATTTCGTTCAAATATGCTCGATTTATAGCTTGATTTGATGCCTGATGTAATGCTTGATGTGATGTTAGAAGTGAAGGCGTCCGCTTTGGCACAGTTAGCATTAATGTGGTTCTTTTCAAAAATATGAAATGGATGAGTAATAAAAGGTTTTGGCAAATCTGACTGTACCGTTGGTATTTATATTGATGGTACCGTCAGATTTTGCTTGGCAGTTTATATAAAACGATCAAATTGAATATTGAAATTATCTACTGAAAACCCCTTAAATATGATTTTATTTTCGATGTTTCGTATCTGTTCTTGTTGATTGTCGTCGTTCGGATCTTCATGGGGATTCATATGGGCAAATCCGGCTATTTGATATAGTCTTAGAAATAACGCGATTTTTGACAGCCAGAAATCGTCTAAATGGTTGGCTGTTTAGCGCCCCGCCGCTGTTACATGCTGTCCTCGGTCAAATAGGTTTCTGCGATATGCATGCCGTCGAAAGAGATGAAGTATGTTTTCACTTCCTGCGGCGCCATGCGCGCCTTAAAGCGCGCCTTGGCCGGGGCGAAGTTAATGTCCGCTACTGCGCCCGCCCCGGATAGCTCCACCAGGCGCACTATGTACCCGTTTGCATTCTCTGCGTATTTTATGGACTGCGCGACCACGTTGGCGCACGATATGTCAATGCCAGAGTATGATATGGCCAGCTCGTTGCGCCCGCGCCCGGACTCGGGCTCTTGCCCGGGCTCTTGCCCGGGTTCATACCCGGAGCCATCGCTACCGGTGCGGCTGCTGCGATGCGTCCCCATCAGCAGGCGGGGCGGCGAGTTCAGCAGCATCGCGCGGCGGGCCACGTCCGACGGATCCTTCTGCGAGTAGGGCGCTATGACATAGCTAAAAAACTGCTCGCCCATGTCCTGGTATTCCACCAGGTCGTCCCGCTCCCCGTAATGGTCAGCGTATATGCATCCTCGCGCTATAATCATCCGCATGTCGCCGGCTTTGGCCGAAAAACTGTACTTACAATCGTTCATTAATGCTAAGCCGCTTCCGGTTTTTTTAGAAACGACGCCCATCCATTCCTGCGACGGCTCTTCGCGTCCGTCCGCTTCCTTTTGGATAAATCCGAACGGCATAGAGTAAACGGCTGCGGGATCCGCTACATTGGCCGGGAAGCTCAATTTTAATATCGTAAGTTGCTCATGGAAATCGAGGCGGCATCTGGCCTCGATCTCTTTTTTGCCCGGATATATGTAAAAATCCTGGACAAGGACAGAGCCCCCATATTGGCTGGAGACCCTTATGCCGCCGCGCACAGGGCCGCGTTCCAATACGCGCGTCGTTGCATGGCCGAACTCGCCTATCTCCTTGTCAAACGTGAATACGCCGTGCGACCATGTGTCGGGCGCCGCGTCGTCTATGACGACGGGCCTGGCCATGGAGCCCCCCGCAAGCTCGACGCCCGCCTCTTTATCATAATAACTCGCTATGCACCCGCTGCCGGGGTCAAAGACAACCTTTATCAGCTCGTTTTCCAGGCAGCTCTCTGAAACAGATAGATCAGACAGAGCGTCTGCGGGCGGAACGTCGAATTTTTCGTTTTTGTATACAAAATAGGTACTATATCCAAGAGCGGGGATGTCCGCGCCAAACAAGGTGTTGTACCTGTCTTTACCGTTGGTCTGGGGCCCGCGCACAACCTGCGGCGCCACTGGAGCGCCTTTGCTGTCCACGATCCCGCTGACCACCGCGTTGACCTGCATGGGGATCGAAACCGGGAATGAATGGGGGTTGAACACGACCACCGGCGCGCCCTCGCCTTCCTTTTCCCACAGCGCCCATCCGTTTTTCTGCACGCCCACCCCGTCCAGCGCGTCCGTCGTCTTAATATTCCAGGCAATCCTATGGACAGCCAGGTCCGCCAGCTCGGTCGCGGCGTCGCGCGCTGCGGCGCATTCGTTTAGCGCGTCCGTATAGGCGTCCCGTATGCTGCACCCCGCCAATATGTCATGAAACTGGTTGAACAAGAGCTTTTCCCATGCGGGCCGCAACCGCTCGCACCCGCAGCCCGCCCCGAGCAGGGCGGACGCCAGCACATCGTATTTCTCGGCGGCGCACAGGGCCTGCTCGGCGCGGCGGTTGGCCGCTTTTATGGCGGAGTTCGCCGAGTAGCAGCCGCTGGCGTGGTGCTGCAGGTCCTCCCTGACTACGGGGAGGCCGTCCAGTATGCCGTTCTTGCGCAGCTCGTCAAAATAGTCCGCTGCGGACGAGAAGCCTATTTCAGAGTTGTCGGAGCAGAGCCGTGTCAGTGCGGCAAGGTTATTGATTGTTGGGCCGCCCTATGGTTGCCGATGCCGTAAAAGCACATATTGGGGAGCCCGTCGCGCTCGGCCTTTTTCAGGTGATCCAGCGCCTTTTTTTCCGTCGCTGCCCGTTCGTTTTCCGGGCTGTCGAAGCCGGCGGGCGTGTTGTAGCCGCCGGTGATCCGGAACGCCGTCACCCGGCTGCCGTCCGGGGCCTCCCAAATAAACAGGTCGCCCGGCAGTTCGGGCTTTTCCAGGGCGTCCGGGCGCATGAAAACATAATACTCCATGCCCGCCTTACGATATATCTGCGGGAGCATGCCGTTGTGCCCGAACGAGTCCACATTATAGCCGACGCGGGCTTTGGCGCCGAATTTTTCTTGAAAATAACGCTGCGAATACAGCAAGTGGCGCGCAAACGATTCCCCCGAAGGTATATTGCAATCCGGCTGCACCCAAAAGCCGCCCGCTATGTGCCAACGGCCCTCCTTCACCCGTTCTTGTATTTCGCCGAACATGGCCGGATCCACTTTTTCCACCCAGTTATAATACGCGGCGCAAGCGCTTGTGAAAATATATCCGGGAAATTCGTCCATCCTGTCCAGCGCCGAGCGGAACGTCGCCAAAATTTCGGACGCCCCCTCGGTTTTGCGCCACAGCCAGACCGGATCGATGTGCGCGTTGCCAATCATATGCACTTTTTTCATATGAAGCTCCCATCGTATATGCTTGTATAATGCGCATCCTGTCACATACACATCATTTATGTTATATTATTATCAATTATTCGGCAACGCACCTATTGATTACAATGAACGAAATAAACACAGAAAAGCGAGCGGACAGTATGACGCACAAAGAACGTTTTTTGGCGGCGGCGCGTTTTGAGCGCCCCGATATGCCGGCTCTTGAATACTACTACACGGATGTGGGCTACGCCGAGCACGGCGCGAAACTTCAGGAGCTATATATGCGCTATCCCGGCGACGCCGCGCCGGCCCCGGCGTATAATTTTACGTCGCGTGGGCCGGATCCGGCCGATTTTGACGAAGATGGCAACTATCGGCGCCTGGAAACGGACAAATGGGGCGTCACCTGGGAATACCGCATATTCGGCCGCATCGGGCACGCAATCGGATTCCCATTGGACGACATAGGCAAGCTCGACAGTTACGCGCTCCCGCCCATGCCTCTGTCCGACCCAGCCGCGTTCGATGCCTTAAAGCGCCGGGCCGAAAGCGAGGACTCTTCTTATCCGATCAGCCACGGCATACCAGGCCTGCTGGATCAAATGATAGCGCTGCGTCCGTTTGAAAAGGTATTGATGGATCTCGCAAACGGGGAGCCTGCGCTGGCCCGGCTCGCGGATGTGCTAACGGATGCCTATTTAGGCGAAGTGCGCAGGGCTTTGTCGGCAGGGGTCGACATCATCCGAATGGGCGACGATTATGGTACCAACCGCGCAATGCTTATATCTCCCGATTTGTGGCGCGCGTTCTTTTTCCCCAGGCTGAAAAAAATATTCGATCCCATAAAAGCGGCGGGAAAGCTTTGCTGTTTCCACTCCTGCGGGCAGGTATGGGACATACTGCCCGACCTGAAGCTGGCGGGGGCCGACACTATTTGGCCGCAGTTGCCATTATACGACTACGGCGCGCTGAGCGAAAGGCTGCGTGGACTCGGCCTGGCGCTATGCATGCACATAGACAGGGGCGAACTGATGCAACATGGCTCGCCTGGCGAAGTCAAAGCCGAGACGGCGCGCCTGTTTCAGGCCTTCCGCCCGGACAATGGCGGCAGTTGGTTTTATTTCGAGGTGGATCAGGGATTCCCATTTGAGAATATACAGGCGCTGGCCGAGGCCATCGCAGAATACCGATGCTAAATCAAAAAAATTGGGCCGCCATATTTACATATAGCGGCCCTTTTTAACGCAACCATTGCATCCGCTGCCCCGCCGCTGCCATTTTACGGAACAGCAGCCGCAGCCTACGACCCTCGATTGCGCTGGTATGGGTGGATAATGAGACTTGAACTCACGACCTCCAGAGCCACAATCTGGCATTCTAACCAACTGAACTATATCCACCGCGCTTGCAATATTCTAATGTATGCGAGCCGTTTTGTCAACAGCCCGACATTTGCTCAAAGGATTATGCGCCATACGATTAGCCGCGATTAAACGCTTATCCGGTTGTCGATTACGCGCTTGGACTTCCCTTCGTAGCGCTCTATGCTGCCGGGCTCCATGATGCGCAGCTTGACGGATAGCCCCAGCGTCTGATCGATGGCCCTGTTGACTCGGCTGTGCAGCTCCTCCAGCCTGCGCACTTCGCTGATGGCTATATCGGGCGTCAGTTCGACCTGGACTTCGAGGACATCCATGCTGTTGACGCGGTCGACCACGAGCATATAGCGCGGTGCGATGCCATCAATGCCGACAATCGCTGCTTCCACCTGGGACGGGAACACGTTCACGCCACGGATAATCAGCATGTCGTCCGTACGCCCTCGCAGGCGGTGTATACGCCGGTGCGTGCGCCCGCACACGCACGGCTCGGGAATGACGCGCGTAAGATCGTGGGTCCTGTAGCGAATGATGGGCATGCCCTCCTTAGTAATCGACGTGATGCACAGCTCGCCCTGCTCGCCCTCGGGCAGGGGCTCGCCGGAGTCGGGGTCGAGGATTTCGAAGAGGAAATGATCCTCCCAGACGTGCAGGCCATATCGCCCCTCCATGCATTCCATCGCAACGCCAGGGCCAATGGTTTCGGTCAAACCGTAAATATCCAGCGCCTTAATATTGAGCAGCCCCTCTATCCTGTCCCTCATGCCCTCCGTCCACGGCTCAGCGCCAAATATGCCGACCTTCAGTTTCAACCTGCCCAAATCGAAAGACGCGTCCCTGAGCATCTCGCCAATCATCAGCGCGTAGGAAGGCGTGCACGCGACGGCGGTGGCCCCCAGATCCTCCATCAGCATCAGTTGGCGGCTGGTGTTGCCTGCGGATATGGGTATCACCGTGCTGCCCACGCGCTCGGCGCCGTAGTGCAGGCCGAGCCCGCCCGTGAACAAGCCGTAGCCATAAGCCACCTGAACGGTGTCCCCTGCCCCGACATTCGCGCACCCGAGGCAGCGCGCCACCACTTCGGACCAAACATCCAAATCATTTTTCGTGTAACCGGCGACAATCGGCTTGCCCGTCGTGCCCGACGACGCGTGTATGCGAACGATGTCGCCCTGCGGGACCGCGAACAGCCCATATGGGTAATTGTCCCTTAAATCCGTTTTATCGGTGAACGGCAGTTTATTAACATCGGCGAGCGACGCGATGCAATCGGGCGCGAGGCCCGCTTCATCCATGCGCTCCCTGTATGCCGGCACGTTTGCGTAAACCCGGCGCACCGTCTCGCGTAGGCGCTCCAATTGCAACTGCATGAGCCGGGGGCGATCCATTGTCTCAATCGTTTTGTTCCAATACATTAATGGTACCAATCCTTTCTATACGCAGGCAGTCAAAGGGCTGCCTCTTTATATAATACAGTTGTTGCGCTTGGCGGCCGCCGCTCGCGCGTAGGCGGGCGCGAAAAGCCTCCGCCGTATCTTCGACGCGCGACACACAGCAGCATCTGCGCTCGCACACTAAATATGTGTCTATATGGGTAATATGGCAATTATAGTATACGGAAACGGGGCGAGGCCGTTACTTCAACGCCGCGTGGTGACACGTGCGTCGTACGCAACGACCTGAATAAATCGGAACCAAAAACAGACCGGAACGCCCCGTTGGGGGCTCTGGCAGGAAGCGAAGATATTTTTCTGTCCATCTATGTGCGACATGGTTGTGCATCCCTTGAATAATTGCATATAATCATAACACATCGCTTTTGAATGTCAATTAAATTGTTTTTATAAAACCGTTGTTATATATTTGTCATTATATATTTACCATTTGTATATTTGTCATTGTTTATAAGTCGTAATATATTAGTTGTTATCAATTAGTCGTTATATATTTGTCATATAAAATTATCATAATGTAGGAGGGTGCGCCGATGAAAAAGGCGGTTATCACTGGGGTGCGGAAGGCGGAGATCGTTGAATGCCCCACGCCAAAGGCAGTGGGAAACTGGGCGCTGATCAAGATACACTCAACGCCCATGTGCACGGAATACAAGTCGTTTTTGGCGGGCCATGAGTCGCGATACCTTGGCCACGAGGCAGCCGGGGAGGTCGTCGAGGTCGCGCAGCCTGGCCGGGTCAAGGTCGGGGACAGGGTCGCCGTGATGCCGCAATATGGCTGCGGCGTCTGTGAATACTGCGTGTCGGGCTATTATATCCATTGCCGAAACAGCATTGATCCTAGGAAGTATACCGGCCAGACGGAAGGCTGGGCGACTTATGCGCAATATATGTTAAAACCAGACTGGATGCTCCCGGCAATACCGGAGGGGCTTAGCTATGACAGGGCGGCGCTGGCCGGCTGCGCGCTGGGGCCGTCCTTCGCGGCAATGGACGCGGCCAATGTCTCCGCCTTCGACACCGTCCTCATAACGGGGCTCGGGCCGGTAGGCCTGGGCGCTGTCGTCAACGCCGCCTACCGAGGGGCCAAAACGATCGTTGTGGAAAGCGCGCCCTGGCGCGTGGAGCTGGCAAAAAAAATGGGCGTGACCATGGTGGCGGACCCGGGCAGCCCCGATTGCGTAAAAGAAATAAGGGCCTTCACCGGCGACAGGGGCGTCGACTGCGCAGTGGATTGCAGCGGCGCTCCGCAGGCCCAGCGCGTGTGCATCGAGTCGCTGCGCAGGCTGGGGGCGATGTGTTTTGTCGGCGAATCGACCGAAAAGGTATCCATCCACGCAAGCGCCGACATGATACGTAACGGCATCCGGCTGTTCGGTATATGGTTCTACAACATGAACCTGTTCCCGAAGCTCATGGAGGTGGTGACGAACTCTCCGCTGATCGGCCTGCTTGTTTCGCACAGGCTGCCCATGAGCGACATCCAGAAGGCCATGGAGCTGTCGGCGTCGCCCGAGCACGGCAAAATAATCCTGCACCCATGGGAATAGGCGCTGGGCGGTAGTAGGCCTAACCCATGTATAATACCTGCACAAATGCCATTTTTCGAAAGCTACAAACTTTTAGTGCGAAAATACTATATAATGTGGGCAACCATGTGTGAAACGAAAGGAGCATAGCAATGAAAATCACGGATGTTAAAAGCGCAAAGATCGGTACGAACATCGTCATACGCATCGTGACGGACAAAGGCGTCGATGGTTTTAGCCAGATTGAGGGCAACAAGGACTATGTGCGGCCGCTCATCCCCTACTTCAAAAGCATGATACTGGGCTGCGACCCGACGAATGTGGAGGACGTGCTGCGCCGCATGCGCCGCTCCGCCGGCTTCAAGCCCTGGGCGAAAGTGTTCAGCTCCATAGAGATGGCGCTGTGGGACTTGGCGGGGAAAGAGGCCGGGCTGCCGGTGTATAAACTGCTGGGCGGCAAGGTGCGCGATCGCGTGCGCGTGTACAACGGCAGTTTTATGGACCCGAACCCGCCCCACAAAGTGGCGGACACCCCTGAAAAGCGCGGCGAAAATATTTTACACCTGAACGAGCTGCCCGAGGGGTTCACAATCGTTAAGACGGCGGCGTTCTGGCACACCAGGCACTATACGGAAGCCGACGCGTACAACACCTATTTTTCCGAAGGCGGCGGCGTGGGCTCCGTAAGGATGGGCAGCCTGCTCACCGAGGCGGCCCTCAACAAAAGCATCGATTACATCGCGCGCATAAAGAAGGTCGTCGGCGACAGGGTCGGGCTGGCCTTCGACGTGGGGCCAGGGTTCATGCCGACCGACATCATACGGCTGGCGAAGGCCGTCGAGCAGTACAACGTCATGTGGCTGGAGGACTCCATCACGGGCGACTACACGCCGTACACGCAGGCGTCGGTGTACCGCGACCTCACCACCAGCACCAGCACCCCCATCCACACCGGCGAGCAGGTCTTCCTGCGGCACAATTTCATGGACCTCATCGAGACGCGCGCGGTGGACATCATAGGCCCGGATCCGGCGGATGTCGGCGGGCTGGCTGAGTTGAAGTGGATCACGGAGTACGCAGACCTGCACGGCATACTGATGGCGCCGCATGGTACATTCGACGGCGTGTTCGGCATGGCGGGGCTGACGCATGTGTGCTCGACGATGCCGCAAAACTATATCGCCTACGAGTTCCCGGGGCTGAACCCCGGCTGGTGGGTGGACATCGTCGAGGGCCTGCCAAGCGACTTCCTGCGGGACGGGCACGTCAAGGTATGGGACGCCCCCGGCGTCGGCGTCACATTCAACGTCAACAAAGCGACGAAGTACCTGGAAGCCGACGACAAGGACTTCTTCCTGTAATGTATCGAATACATCAAGCGTACTAATATGAAAGTCGTCGGTTCGGGGAAGCGCGGTTCCCCGAACCTCACGGGCGTGAAACGCCCGCGCGTCGCGTTACGCCGCGATAGTGTCCACGACGATAGACTTTCGTGCCATGTTGGTGACGGCACAGTCGTGAACACTATTAAATAGCCAACGGCGCAGTATCACATGTAGGGCGGGGGCAAGCGAGGCCGTTGAAAAACCCCTAGCTAATCGCTTTTTAGCATGACAAATATTTTCGATCCCGCTTGTCTTGCCAAAAATGAACCTATAGTGATTCTT
>WRLR01000069.1 GCA_009777515.1 Oscillospiraceae bacterium
CGAAATATCGTTCTCTATTAAAATTTCTACCTTGACTATGCGGTTTTCTAATTTATCAAAGCGTTCGTCTATTTTATCAAAGCGTTCGTCCATTTTGTCCATACGCTCGTCCGATTTATCCATACGCTCGTTAAAATGCTTTACAATAGGTTTTAGCTTGTCATCAAAAACCTTTTCGACGTCTTTTATTGTTAATTGCTCAGCCATAAAATTAATCGTACACACCCACGTGCGCCACTCCTATAAACAATATACATGATCAACTAGCCAACAATCAAGGGAAATTATTTATCATATATTTAACATTTCGCTGATTAATCATAAACAAGCATCGGTATGCCTGGCATAGTATTGACGACGGTTTGAGTTGATATATAATATTAATATAGGCAAACGGAAGGTCGCTGCAATGGAAGCGATTCTACCGGTAAACCGGGTTGGGCAGGGCTTTTGTGATGCGGAAATTAAGTTTTACTAAAATGCATGGCTGCGGTAACGACTACATATATTTCAACTGTTATGATACGGATGTGCCAGAGCCGCATTCGCTGGCGGTCAGGCTTTGTGATCGGCACAAAGGCATAGGCGGGGACGGCATAGTACTGATCATGCGGCCAGCCGATGCTTGTGACGGCACCGGGTAAAGCGGTGGCGCTGCTGTCCCTACCGACGCGAAAATGCGCATGTTCAACGCCGACGGCAGCGAAGGCCGCATGTGCGGGAACGCTATCCGCTGCGTCGCCAAATACCTTTATGACAATGGCATGGTGCGAAAGGCCGACATGAAGATCGATACTATGAGCGGTGTCCGCGAGCTTCGGCTGACGATTGCTAACGGCGAAGTGGCCTCCGTAAGGGTGAACATGGGCCGCGCAAGGTTCGAGCCGTCGGAGATCCCGGTGCTGGCGCAGGGCGACAGCGTCATTTCAAAGCCCGTGATTATCGGGGGGGCGGAGTACGCGATCACTTGCGTGTCCATGGGCAACCCGCACGCCGTGGTGTTCATAAAAGGAGCCGATATAGCAGCAGGCGCATACGGCGAAGCCAACTGCCCTACCAGGTCGGGCGGCTTGGACACGCTGGATTTGCGGGCGATTGGGCCGCTGTTCGAGCACGACGCGATGTTCCCCGACAGAGTGAATGCGGAGTTCGTAGAAGTACTGGGCCAGAACAGCCTAAAAGCCCGCGTGTGGGAGCGGGGCAGCGGCGAGACGCAGGCCTGCGGTACGGGCGCCTGCGCTGTGGTGGCCGCAGCCGTAGCGAACGGGTTATGCGGCATTGGCGCGGACGTTTCCGTGCGGCTGCCAGGCGGCGAGTTGATCATCAATTATACAGACGAAGCCGTATATATGACGGGCGATTGCGTCAGGGTGTTTGAGGGCGCCGTAGATATTGGGGGTTCCTAGATGAGGGATTATACGCAGGAAACCGCAAGCAGGGTGGAGTTCATACGAAGTATCATAACAAAGTCGGGCGCGGACGGGCTTATATATGCCAACAGCGGCGGCAAGGACGCTGTCCTTACGGGGATACTGTGCAAGAAGGCCTGCGCCGATACGGTGGGGCTTATTTTACCGTGCGGTTCCAAGCAAAACTATGGCTCCGACAAAGCCGACGCGGAGGCTGTAGCAAAAATATACGGTATATCGACGCGCTACATCGATTTGGCGGGAGTACAGAACCAATTGCTCGCTGCCATCGGCGATAGCGCGAGCCTCTCCGCGACTGCCGTCGGTAATATAGCGCCGCGCCTGCGTATGGCGACCCTCTATGCCATTGGCGCCAGCGAAAACAGGCTGGTCGCTGGGACGGGCAACCGCAGCGAGCGCTATATGGGCTACTTCACAAAATGGGGGGACGGCGCCTTTGACTTTAACCCGATAGCGGACTTGACCGTCACGGAAGTGTACGAATTCCTGCGGAGCCTGGGCGCGCCGGAGAGCATTATAAACAAAGCGCCCTCCGCCGGCCTGTACGACGGCCAGACGGACGAGGGCGAAATGGGCGTAACATACCGCAGCATAGACGATTTGCTGCTGTCCGGGGCGACGAACGCACACGATTTGTCGATAATCGAAAAATTCCACAGGGCCAGCAGGCACAAAAGAAAAATGCCCCCCGTGTATCCTGGATAAATTATTACCCGCTGTATGGCAAGTCGATGTAGACGTCGCCAGCTTGTTCTATCACGGCGGCGCCAGCCGTGAGCTCGGCCACGCGGGAGCACAACGCGTCGACGTCGGCATAAGGGACTATCACGGACATTTCGATGTCCACCCCGTACCCGATATGCGATATTTCATACCCGCCTTTTTCTAGCATGTCGCGGACCGTGTTGAAAAAAGGGTACCCGACGAGGACAACCATCTGGCGGGCCAGCGACTTTATAACTATCCCGGCGGCGCCGACCGCCAGCGACGCAGCCTTTCCATAGGACCTGATCAGCCCTGCCGCGCCGAGGTTCGTGCCGCCGTAGTAGCGGGTGACGGCTATCACTACGTCCGACAGCCCGCTTTTTTCAATCACTTCCAGCACCGGGACGCCTGCCGTCCCCTTTGGCTCTCCTGCGTCGCTGCAGCGCTTCGTGTTCCCGCTTTCCCCGCAGACATACGCAAAGACATGGTGCGACACGTCCTTGTGCCTCGCGCGCACCGCCGCTAAAAAGTCCAAAGCCTCGCGCTCCGAAGCCGCCGGGCCCGCCGCCCCGATGAACCTCGAGCGCTTCTCTTCATACTCCGCAACGCCCTCGCCCCGGAGTGTCCTATACGACGCCCTCAATCCGTACCCTTCATACCGCGAACCGCCGCAGCCAACCTGCGTGCCCCTTGCCTAGCAGCACCCTCATGCTAATGCCGTCATCGGTGTATTTTTCGTCCAGGATGCTGGCGTTCTCATGCAGGTATGAACAGACGCGGCCCTCGTTATATGGTATCAGCACGTCGAGCCGAATATACTCTTCCTGTGCCAACCCTTCCAGTTCGAGTAGAAGTTTGTCCAGCCCCTGCCCCGTAGCCGCCGAAATTACGCAGGACCGCGCAGATGCGTCCGCAAGCGCCCCTGCCCCGCCCACCGCCAATCCACTGCCATTGCCGCCGCCCATGCCGCCCACGCCGCCGCCTTCGCCGGGGCTCTGCTGCGCGCGCCGCCAAAACGCGAGCCATTCCGGCAACTCCTCAACCAGATCGGCTTTGTTGAAAGCAATCAGTATTTTTTTGTCCACGGCGCCAATGTCCCTTAGGATGTTTTCGACAATGTCCATTTGGGCGCGCGCGTCGGGGTTTGATATGTCGACGACATGGATAAGGATATCAGCGTACACCGACTCCTCCAGCGTCGCCTTAAAAGCGTCGACGAGTTCATGCGGCAGCTTGTCGATGAAGCCGACGGTGTCAATGCCGATGACGCCGCCGCCGGACGGCAGCGAAAGCTTCCTCGCCGTCGGGTCAAGGGTGGCGAACAGCTTGTCCTCCGTGAACACGCCCGCCCCGCTCAGCGCATTGAAAAGCGTCGACTTGCCCGCGTTGGTGTACCCTACGAACGCGGCGATGGGCATCGCAGACATCCTGCCCGCATTGCGGGTGCGGTCCCTGCGCTCGCGCGTTTTTTGAAGCTCGCCCTCGATAGCATATATGCGGCGCCGGATATGGCGCCGGTCGACGTCGAGCTTGCGCTCGCCCGGCCCCCTCGTGCCTATCCCGCCGCCGAGCCGCGACAACTGCCCGCCAAGCCCAGTCAGCCTGGTAAGGTTGTAGTTCAACTGGGCCAGCTCCACCTGCAGCTTGCCCTCCCTGGTGCGCGCCCTGCCCGCGAAAATGTCCAGGATCAGCGCCGTCCGATCCACGATCTTTACGCCGAGGGCCTGTTCCAAATTGCGCGTCTGCGCGCCGTTCAGCTCCTCGTCAAAGATGATCAGATCGACCTTTGTCTCCTGTTTGATCATCTTTAGCTCGTCCAGCTTGCCCTTCCCTATATAATATGCGGGATCCGCTTCCCGTTCCCTGTACAGCACCTTTCCGATGACTTCCGCCCCTGCGGTCCAGGCAAGCTGCGACAGCTCCCCCAGCGGCTCGTCGCCGCCAGCCACCGCGCCGCGCGCGCCTGGCGTGTTGGCGCCCACCAAAATCGCACGCTCCGGTACAATTTCTTTTGAGTCGTAAAAAACGCTTTCGGCATGGGCGTCCTGTGCGAGCATTTCCGGCAGCAAGTCGTCAAGCGCGTCTAAAATGGCCTGCGAAATAGGCGCGGGGCTGTCATGCCTGAGCGGCCTCGGCTCCACATAGCCGCTTTCGGTGTCCCTGTGGGCAGCCCCATCGGCGGACTCATCGGCGGATTCATGGATTGATTCATCGGTGGCTCCGTGGGCGTCCGTATCTTCCGTATGCTCCGGGTAGAAAACGCCATATGTCGAGAGCTCGCCGTTTGGCGGATATATCGCCGCGTTGGCGGCGGCCACTGCTCCGTCCGAGCCGAGCGCCAGCAGCACCATGGCGTCGAGCCGCATATTTTTTAACGCCGATATATCGACGTCGGAAAATAGCGGATCGCCGTTAGGGTGCGTATGCACGCATCGGATGCCCGACGCGCGCGACAAATGCCGCCTGGGCACGATATTGAACAGGTCCACTTTATTGTTGTCGCCGATCATGACGGCCTGCACGATCCCGCGCCTGTCCAGCATGACAGCGGTCTCCCTGTTCGTCAGGGCCGAGGCGTGCGCCATCGCCCTTGCGGCGTCTTCGGTGATAAAGCGCTTCCGGTCCGGCGGCATGTCATATATGCTTTGGAGCAGTTCTAATATGGAGCGCCGAATGGACTTGGTATCGCCATATATACTGTGATCGATTTTCGCCATTAATGACCTTTCTGCCGTGTCTGTGATTTCATGTATGGGGCGACTAACCGTCGTTAACGCCCGTAGAGCCGAACCCGCCACGCCTGTCGCCGCCATATTCGCCCACATCGTCCACTTCAAACAATTCGGCCGCAGGCACAGCCTTTATGACAATCTGCGCAATCCTGTCGCCCTTTTTGATTTCATATATACAGGGACCGGCGCTACTGGGCGCGCTACTGCCGGCGCCGTCCAGCCCTACCCTGGGGTATTGATCAGCATTGTCTACGATCTCCATGATGGACTCGATGGTATTTGAGCCAACCGGCAGGCACATATTTGTCAATATGACTCCGACCTCGTCTCGAAAACCGCTGTCGATAGTACCCGGCGCGTTGGGGATGCGCAGTGCCGTTCGCAGCGATATGCCGCTGCGAGGCCTTATCTGCATTTCGTATCCGCGCGGTATGGCGAATTTGAGGCCCGTCGGCACCAGCACGGTTTGGCCGGGCAATATGTCCGCGTCCTCGGCTGCGCATATGTCCATGCCCGCGTCGCCATCCCTGACGTAGTGCGGGACGACGGCGCCCTCGCGGCAGCGTTCGAACGGTATCTTTATACTGGCGGGCATATCATTAGGCACAGTCAGTCTCCTTAGAGCGCCAAAACAACGCCGGCGCAAACGGCTCTTACAAAAAATAGACCGCTTTTTAGCGGTTTTTATCGGATGTGTATGTTAATGTTTCGGGCCTTTTCCGCCTGCCTCTTCCTCGCGGCGACGGCGGCGCTCCGTACGCGCTCCCGCTTGGCCCTGCGCTCGCGCTTATCGCGCTTCGCAGCCGCGTCCGTGCCATCGCCGGCATGCGGCGTGGCATGCGGCGTGTCATGCGCCGATTGCGTTGCCGGGGCGCCGCGCTCCGCGTCAACACCTTCCGCGGGCCCGCCACCCGGCGGCTGCTTCTTTTTCGAAACAAAGCCCAGGATGCCCATCAGCGTTTTTAGCAGGCGCCTGATGCTGCCTATGACATCCTCATTTATGATCCTGGCTGTATCGGAGACGGACTCTATCGTGTCGCACACGTTGGCGAGCGCGGATTCGATGAGCTCCTGCTCGTTCCGAAGATTGTCCGTCACTTCGGAGGCGTGCTCTGTTAACGATACAACGTTGCTTGATAGGGCGGGCAGATCCTTGATGACCTTGTCGATTTCGCCCGCGTTTGTGCCAATCAATTTCTTGACGTCGCGCAATGCGCCGCCGAGATGCACAAGCGCCCGTATTAGAAAGACACCGGCCGCGATTATAACGACGAAAACCAACAGCAAGCCCAAATCCTTAAATGTAACATTCATGTCAAGCATGTGTCGCCTTCCCTCCCGGTCCGCAAGTTCTGCTAGTACCGTTTCTCGCGCGGCGCGGACAGATTGCTGCGAATCTCCGCGAGCTCCGCTTCCCTCTTGGCGATTTCTATAAGGATATTATTGTTCTTTTCTATGAGCTCCCTGTTGCGATCCTCGAGTACGCTGTTTTCTTCGAGCAGCCTCTCAATTTCCAGCTTGGACGTGACAATCTCTTTTTTGAACATCAACTCGTTTTCGTGCGCTTTATAATAGTCGTCAGCTACATTCAAAGCCGTAAGGACAGCCGCTATCGACGTGCTGAGCGTGTTGTTGCTCTTCAGCACCTCGTTCATTTTTCGGTCGACATAAAGGCCGACCCTCTGGATGTATACATCACTTTCATAACCCGAAATAGTGTAGGTCTTGCCAGCGATTAATACGTCGACCCTTGTCTTTTCCGGCATTAAATCACCCCTGTCATCCATTGGCTTTTGGCGGGCGCCGCTTGCTTACAACCTTGCGATGCCGCCGAAACAGCATATACACAGCAATTATATTAAATATTGTTAAATATTACAACACCTTGTACAGTATATTTAATTTACTGTCTGAGAGCAACGACGGTGACGCCCATGTCGCCCTCGCCGTAGGCGCCGTTGCGGAACGACTTCGCTTTCGGGTGCCCCCGTAGGAACTCCTGTATGCCGGCGCGCAGGGCGCCGGTCCCCTTGCCGTGAATTATCGTCACCTCGTGCAGGCCTGTCATAGACGAGTCGTCCAGATAGCGGTCGACCTGCGCGACGGCGCCCTCCAGCCTCATGCCCCGCACATCGATTTCCGCGCGCGCGTTCACCACCCGCGAAACAATGCCGCTGCCGCTGCCGCTGCCGCCACCGCCGCCGCCGCCTGCACCTACGCCACCGCCGCTGCCCGTGCCGCCCCCGCCGCTGCCCACGCCGCCGCTCCCGCCGCTGCCCGCGCCCATGCTCCCCATGCGCATCGCATTGGCGGCCTCCCTGTTGATGGCGCGCTGCTCGTCTATCATCCGGATATTCGACACATGCGCAGTGATCGACATAATGCCCGCCCTGATCAGCGCGTTGCCGTTTTGGTCGGGCAGCGTCAGCACGACCCCCCTCTGGTTCAGGTTGACAATTTCCACCGTGTCGCCGATCTTCAGGTTGTCGGGCGGGTCCACGTATCCCTCCCGGGGGGGCAATGTAAACGCGAGCGATGACTCGACACCGTCAAGCCTTTTCTTCAGCCTCCCCCGAAGGGCCCGTGCGCTGGCTTTCCTCTGCTCCGCGTCGCCCTCGTCCTCCAGCTTTCTCAGCTTGTCCAGAACCTCTTCCGCCTCGCGGCGGCTCTCGAGAAGTATCCTACGGGCGCTTTCGCGGGCCTCGCGCATGACCGATTCCTTTTGCTTTTCAATCAAGTCGCGCTGCCTTCGCAGATCGTCGCGCATCTCCTCGGACTCCAGCCTCATCCGCTCCGCCGCGCGGCGCTCCTCTTCGGACTCCTCCCTGTTTTTGCCGATGGCCTGCAGCACGTCCTCGAACTTCACGCTTTCATTTGTCAAGAACTCCTGTGCCCGCGCCAATATCTCCGGCGCCAGCCCCAGGCGGCCGGAAATGGCGAAAGCGTTGCTCTTGCCGGGCAGGCCGATCAACAGCCTGTATGTCGGGCGGAGGGTGGCCACATCGAACTCGCAGCAAGCGTTCTCCACGCCAGGCGTGAGCAGCGCATAGAGTTTTAGCTCGCTGTAATGCGTCGTAGCTATGGAATGCGCGCCCGTCTGGCAGAGGCATTCCAATATGGCCGTCGCGATTGCGGCGCCCTCCGTCGGGTCCGTGCCGGCGCCGATCTCATCGAACAGCGCGAACGTCGCGTCGTCCGCTTCCCTCATGATGTGTACGATGTTGCGCATATGCGAGGAAAATGTGGAAAGGCTCTGCTCGATGCTTTGCTCGTCGCCGATGTCCGCGAATATTTTTTTGAACGCCCGAAGCGAAGAGCCCGAGTCTGCGGGAATGTGCAGCCCCGCCTGCGCCATCAGCGTGAGCAGGCCGACTGTTTTGAGGGCGACGGTCTTGCCGCCCGTGTTTGGGCCCGTGACAATCACAGAACTGACGCCGTCGGCCATCCAAAAGTCGATGGGTACGACCGATTCGCGGGCGAGCAGGGGGTGCCTGCCCTTCCTGACGCGAATGGCCTCGCCCGCGCCGATTGTTGGCCTTGTGCAATTAAAGTCGAGGCTCAGCTTGGCCTTCGCGAATAAAAAATCCAAAAGGCCGAGGGCCTCCACGTCGACGGTCAGTTCTTGCAGCATGTCCCCGACGTCCGCGGTCAGCTCGGAGAGTATCCTTTCAATCTCGACGGCTTCCTTTACTTTCCATTCCTTAATTTCGTTGTTAGCTTCCACTACTGCCATTGGTTCGACGAACACTGTCGCCCCGCTCGACGACATGTCGTGTACCATGCCTTTAATCTCGCCCCTATGCTCATGCTTTACCGGTATGACATATCTGTCGTTCCTCATCGTGACGAGGCTGTCCTGCATGAACTTCTGGTGCGTGGGCGAGCGCAGTAGGGCGCTTAGCTTGTCTTTTATGGAGTCCTGGAGCCGTTTTATGTGCCGCCGTATAGACAGCAGCGCCGGGCTGGCGTCGTCGGCGAGTTCCTCCTCATTGATAATGCACGCGTTTATTTTATTTTCGAGCCGCTGGTTTTCGACCAGCGCGTTTATCAGAGATGCTATGCTGTCGGCGCCCTTGGCGCCGGCCGAACCCGCCACAGGGCTGCCCGCCGCCTCGCCCGCTGCAGGATCGCCGGTTGAGCCTGCGGTCTCGCTGCCCGCAACGCCCGCCGCCGCGCTTGCTGCATTTCTCGCCGCATCGCCCGCGTCAAAGCCCGCCGCTACGCCGGCGTTCTTGCCGTAACGCTTCATCCCCCTCACGGAGCGCAAAACGGAGGCAACCAGCAAAAGCTCGGCTGGGTTCAGCGTCGCGTCCAGCTCCACGCGCTTTAAAACGCCCCTTATGTCCTTGATATGCCCGAGCGGCGGCGTCCCATTGCGCATTATAAACTGTTCCGCGTCGGTGGTCTGGTCCAGGTCGCGGTTTATACGCGCCTCGTAAATGGACGGCGCGAGCTCGCCCGCGTATTGCCTGCCGATCTCCGAGACGCATTTTTGTATGAGCATGTCCTTGATTTTGTCAAATTCCAGTACGCGGAGCGTGGCGGCGGCGATCGCCTCTTCCGGCGCCACCCCCTCCGGCATTTGGATATCGCCCCAGTGATCGCCAGTCCTAGTCCCAGTCATGCTTGTTGCTATATTTGTTTTTCTACTTGGCATAATTTTGTCACTCATATTATTTTACATCATCCATATTAAAGATCCGGAGCGTCGGCGCCTGCAAAGCCCAAAAACAGCCGATACGCATCCGGCATATATTTTGCCAGGTTTACGGGCCTCAACTGGTGGTTGGCGTAGATATGCGCCGTGCCGCCTGACGCAATGATATCGCCGCCTTTAAACACGTCATATTTAAAGTTCAGCCTGGTTTTAGTCACAGAGGCTATAACTGTCTTGACGGTCAATTCGTCTTCGTAACGAGCATAGCTCATAAAGTCGCACGTCATCGAGATGAGCGGCAGATACAGCCCGTCCTCCTCCAGCTTGCCGTACGGGACGCCCTGTTCGCGTATGAACGCCGTGCGCCCGGCTTCAAACCATATGGGATACACCGAATGGTGCGCGACGCCCATCTGATCGGTCTCTTGATACCTGACGATAACATTTAGGGAGCAAGTAATCGGTTCGCCCATTTTAACATCCCTTGCGTCATGGATTTACTTTTTTCAAAATACGCACGGCATCGGCGCCCCCTGCCTCTACAGGGGTCGGCCTGTAGTCGTTCCTGTCCTTTACGGACGAAAGCAAAACCGGTATTATTTCCGGCTCCGGTACATCCAGCAGTTCAAGGCTCGTCCCGTCAAACACGAAAGACTGCTGAAGTATGATTGAGTCCTTGTCCTTGGGGTTCCTGTTGCCGCCAAAGCAAAAATTCCCAAGCGAGTATGCGATGGTCCGCCCGTTGTATGTCTCGACCGGCTGCAGCGTGTGGGGGTGGTGCCCCAGCACGAGGTCAGCCCCGTTGTCAATAGCGTAGCGCGCCAGCGAGCGCTGATCGCCGCTCTCCTTGTAATGGCCCTCCAGCCCCCAGTGGAACGAGACTATCACGATGTCCGCCCCGGCTCGCAGCGCCTCCAGCGCGTCCGTCACCGCCTTCTTTCTTCCGGACCAGCCCCCGCCCCCGATGTGGAACCCGGCAAGCCCGACTTTGATACCCTGGACTTCCATGATGAGATAGTTTTCGTATCCGAAATGCCCCACAGTGGAGCCGTCTATTGTTTCGATGGTGTCCTCATAGCCCTTTTGGAAATAATCGTACATGTGGTTGTTGGCGAGGTTGACCGCTTCGATGTTCCCCTCCTCCAGTATCCTCACGTATTCGGGCGGGCCCTTGAAGCGGAACGCCTTGTCGGCTTTCTTTTTGGATTCGGTAAACACATTTTCCAGGTTGGCGATGGTTATGTCGTCATTTGAAAAGATGTCGAGGACATTCGCGAAAAAATACGCTGGATCGCTGCCGTTTGCGGCGTATACCTGATCAAAGCGGTTTTGGTAGCCGAATGTTTCGTCATATCCTATGGTACAGTCGCCGACCGCGCTGATGGTGATCACAATGTTCTCCGGCGGCAGGTCCCGGGCGCCCGCGCCATAGCTGCCCACGCCAACGCCATTCGCACCGCTCCCGGCGCCCGCCTGGTCGCTGTCAGCGTATTTCCTAGTCGAATAGGAGTCGCCTATCACCGGCGACCCGCCGCCGAGCGTGGCGTACTGCGCCGGTTCCCGTTTCGGTAGCGTCTCACCCGGCGGGGAGCCCTCTGTCAAAGGAAGCACCTCTCCCGACGGGGGCGCCTCGGTCAATTGGAGCGTGTCACCCGACACTACCCCCGACCCTGGCTCCGATCCCGGCCCTGGCCCTTCCCCCGCTTCGGCGGATTCGGGATTGATGTATATAATCTCCCCTATTTCAACATTTGCTCTAGGTCTACTATAAGAGGCAGCCCATTCTTCGGCAATAGCATACTCCGAATCAAGCTGCGTGCCCTCGCCTAGGTTACTGTTGAGCATACCATCCACCACGAAACGCGTCGGCAGGATCAGCACAGCCGAAGCTATAATGCAAAAAAATATAAATTTGCGGGCGTTGAACCTGCGTCTTTTTCTTTTGTTACGCATATCTTAGCCTCCCTGCGCCCCGATAGCGCCACGCGTGACTACAGCCTTACTGCTGAGCCGCACTACTGCAAGGGTGAACTCTTCGCTACCGCAGAAGTACAGCCGCCGCCGCAGCTATGCAGCCCCCTTCACCGCAGCTATGCAGCCGCCGCCACCGCAGCCGTACAGCCCCCTTCACCGCATTGCTACATTGTCCGCACCAAACCGCTCGCGCATTTCATCGAGTAGCGTATCGGTAATTTTGACCCAATATTCCCTGCCCAAATCCTTCTTCGCCTTTTTGGCGCTGTTGTACAGCACAACCGGCGTGCGCCCTGCGAAATATTTCATTGTCGCGTACGCCGAATCCATCTGCTGTTTCGGCTCGCTGCCGTCTATCCTAATAAAGAGCGTCATTTCACCGTTGTCGCCGCCGCTATTGCTGCCTCTACTGTCGTTATTTTGGCTGCCCGCCGTATGCTTGTGCATACCCATCACCGAATCCCCTCCCGGATATTGCCCGCCATTTGTCGCATACGCCCCATTGCGCCTGTCATAGCCACCATAGCGCGACGCCGCCCACTGCCTGAGCCGGGCATATTCGTTGGATGCGTTGTTGTGCGATTCATCCGCGCTATGCGCGTCAGACACGCCTTGCGCGGCAGATGTTTTGTGCACGTCAGACGTGCTGTGCGCGTCTTGGTTTCTTAACGAAGCGTCGATCTCTGCGACGTCGTCGCAGAGGAATTTTGCATCCTCGTCCTCGCGCGAACTGATTTTGCCTTTCACGAGGACTATGGCCTCCGTTCTCAACTGCTTTTCGAGCCTCTCGTATATCTTGGGGAAAACCAGTATCTCCACGCTGCCATATATATCTTCCAAGTCCACGAATGCCATCAGCGCGTTGCTTTTGGTGAATTTTGTCTTGACTCGGGTGATAATCCCGCCAATAATCGCGTTTTGCCCGTCCTCCAGCCTCCTGGGCCCGGCCTCTCCGCCGCCTCCGCCACTGCTGCCGCCGCCATCGCCGCCACCGCCGCCGCTGTCACCTTCCGCTTGCCGGAAATCCCGGGTATCACAGTTAACCAATTTCGCGATGGCCGATATAAAACCGTCCAGCGGATGGCCCGACACATAGAGCCCGAGTATTTCTTTTTCCATATTCAACAGCACGCTTTGCGGGAACTCCGGCATCTTCGCAATGCTGCCTTCCATATCGTCTGAGCTCCCAGCCCAAGCCCCTGCGCTCCCAGTTCCTACGCCAACAACCTCCACGCCCGCTCCCGCCGCTCCCGCCGTTCCCGCGCCCGCGCCGCCGTCCAGCCCGATACCGAGGAACGTGATCTGCCCCTCCATTTCGTTGCGGCGCGAATTGATGATGCCGTCGAGCAGCCTCTCATAGCTGGCCAAAAGGCTCGAACGTGTAAGCATGAGCGTGTCGAACGCGCCGCAGCGGATCAGGCTGTCGATGCCGCGCTTGTTCAGCTCGGACGCGCCCACGCGCCGCAAAAAATCCGTGAACGACCGATACGCCCCCCGGGCGCGCCTGTCATCAATTATAGCTTCGACACCGCTGTTCCCAATATTTTTGATGGCGGCCAGGCCGAAACGCAGGCTGCCCTCGACGACAGAAAATTTCGACTGGCTACGGTTGACGTCCGGTGGGAGCACCGAAACGCCGCTCTGCCGGCACTGCTCGATGTAATGCGCGACTTTGTCCGAGAAGCCCACGCAACTGTTCAGTGTCGCCGCCATGAACTCGACTGGGTAGTAATATTTCAGCCAAGCCGTCTGGTATATCAGCAGCGCGTACGCGGCCGAGTGGGACTTGTTGAACCCGTAGCCCGCGAAGTCGGACATTTCGTCGAAAAGCTTGTTCGCGACAGCCTCCGGTACGCCATTGCGCACGGCTCCCCGGACGATGACGTTGCCGTCCCCGTCCGTAGCTCCGTATATAAAGTTCTGCCTCTCGTTCTCCATTATAGCATGGTTTTTCTTCGACATCGCCCGCCGCAGCATGTCTGCCTGCGCGTATGAATAACCGGCGAGTTCGCGGACAATCTGCAAAACCTGTTCCTGGTATACGATGCACCCGTACGAGACGTTCAGGATCGGCTCGAGCATCGGGTGATCGTAGCGAACCTTGTCATGGTTCCGCTTCGAGGCGATATAGCGCGGGATCGACTCCATGGGTCCCGGCCGGAACAGCGCCCCGCCCGCGCTCAGGTCCTCTATGCCGCCGGGCTGCATATCCTTCATCAACTGCGTCATGCCGCTGCTCTCGAGCTGGAATACCGCCACTGTGTCGCCGTCGCCTATCATTTTGTACACGCCCGGATCATCAAGGTTTATCGCGTCCATATCCAGCTCGACGCCCCTGCCCTCGCGGACCGCCTCCACCGTGTCGTGGATAACCGTCAATGTGCGGAGCCCCAAAAAGTCAATTTTTAGCAGCCCGAGCTCCTCTATCTGCAGCATGGGGAACTGCGTCGTTATGCATTCGTCATTCTTTTGCAACGGAACGTATTCCGTAACGGGCCTATCGGTTATCAGGACGCCCGCAGCGTGGGTGGAGGCGTGGCGCGGCATCCCTTCGAGCTTTTTCGCCATGTCGATAAGCTCTGCTACGGCTTTGTCCTCGGCATACATAAGGGCGAGCTCGGGGCTTGTCTCCAATGCCCGCTCAATGGTCACGCCGATCTGCATCGGGATCAGTTTCGCGATGCGGTCCACTTCGGCGTACGGGATGTTCAGCGCCCTACCGACGTCGCGTATCACGGCCCTCGCGGCCATAGTCCCGAACGTGATGATCTGCGCCACATGGTCGGCGCCGTACTTATCTATCACATAGTCGATGACCTCCTGGCGGCGCTCGTAGCAAAAGTCGATGTCGATGTCCGGCATGCTGATGCGCTCGGGGTTCAGGAAACGTTCAAAAAACAGGCTGTAGCGTATCGGGTCGATATTGGTGATCCCGAGGGCGTACGAGACCAGGCTGCCGGCCGCAGAGCCCCTGCCCGGCCCCACGGGTATGCCGCTCTCCCGCGCGAAGCGGATAAAGTCCCACACAATCAAAAAATAGTCCTCGTACCCCATCTGGCCGATGACGGACAACTCGTACTCCAGCCGGGCGGCGGCTTCCTCCGACACGTTGCCGTCAAAACGCTCCGCAAGCCTGCCCCGGCTCAGCTCCTTAAGATACGAAAACGCGTCTTCGGCGCCTTCCGGCAACTTGAACTTTGGCAAGCGCGTCTTGCCAAATTCAAAATCCACACTGCACATGTCGGCTATGCGGGCCGTGTTCGCCAGCGCCTCCGGGAAGTTTTTGAACTGTTCGGCCATTTCGTCACCGGATTTTAGATACAGCTCCGTCGTGGGCATTTGCATGCGGTCGTCGTCGCTGACCGTCTTGCCCGTCTGGATGCACATCAGCACGTCCTGCGCCCTCGCGTCCTCGCGCGCGATATAGTGCACGTCATTCGTGGCCACCAGCCCGATATCGTGTTTTCGCGCGAGGCGTATAAGGCCGCTGTTCACCGTTTTTTGGTCGGCGAACCCGGAGTCCTGCATCTCCAGATAGTAGTCCCGCCCGAATATGCCCTTGTACCTGAGCGCGAGGCGCGATGCCAGCGCTTCGTCGCCGGCTGCGAGCGCCTCCGGGACGTCCCCGGACAGGCACGCCGATAGGGCCACGAGGCCAGCGCTGTAGCGCTCCAGCAGTTCGAAGTCGACGCGGGGGCGGTAGTAGTACCCCTCCGTGAACCCTGCGGATACCATCCTGGTCAGGTTTTTATAGCCCTCATCGTTTTTCGCGAGCAGGACGAGATGGGAGGACCTCGCGTCCTGCCCCGGCGTCTTGTCGTGCCGCGAGCGGGCGGCTACGTAGACTTCGCAGCCGATAATCGGTTTGATGGCATGCTTTTTAGCTTCTTTGTAAAACTCGACGGCGCCGAACATGACGCCGTGATCCGTAATGGCCAGCGACTTCATGCCAAGCCGCGCCGCCTGGGCGCACAAATCTTTCAGCCTGCATGCTCCATCGAGCAGGCTGTATTCGGAATGGACATGCAGATGTACAAAATCGCTGCTCATAAACACTCCGCAGGTGCAGGCGCAGACACAGGCGCATGCGCAGGCACAGGCGCAGACACAGGCGCAGGCGCGACGAACCTGCCCCGGAGGGCTTCTATGTCGCCGGCGCCGACCCCGGCGCCCAATAAATACTTTTCGGCGCCGCCGTATCTGTTTTCAATATGCCTGATAAAATATACTATAGTCTCCCGGTCCGATAATATATGGGACTGCGACGCCGCGTTCACGCCGCTTTTCAACAATACCGCCTGACGTCGGTAATAAGTGGCGGACACCTCGTAGTCGGCGATGACGTCGTCTTCCGCCACCCCGGCGAGCAACAGGAGCAGGGCTGCGACAATGCCGGTCCGGTCCTTCCCGGCGAAGCAGTGGATCAAGCACATGCCCCGGCTTTTGGCCATGATGGAAAACACCGCGCCCAATTTTTTCCGCCCGCGATCAGCAAACAGTATGTACAGTTCCTTGAACGGCGCGTCCTGCATCGATCTGTCGATGACAGGTTCCGGCAGTATGGAGACTTGGTGGCAGTCAATCCAGTCGACGCGCCCGAACGCGCTTGGGGCGCGCCCCGCTTCGGTTTCGCTGCGCAGATCGATCACTGTAGTCAGCCCAATGTCACGCAGTGCCTCTGCATCGCAGCCCGGCAAATCCCTGACGACATCGGAGCGGATAAATGTGCGCCACCGCGTCACCGCGCCGTTTGCCGCAGGGTAGCCCCCAAGATCGCGCATATTGCACGCGCCCCCGACAGTCAGCCGCCGCGGGATTGCCTCTAGCATATCGAGGCGCTTGCGCTGCGTGCGCGCTATGGAAACGTCCCGACGCCACTGTTCTATGTCGGCGTGATTGCCGGACAACAGGACCTTCGGCGCTTCCATGCCCATAAAGTTCGCGGGCCGCGTGTACTGCGGGTATTCGAGCAACCCGTGGTAGTGTGACTCGCTCATGTGCGCTTCCTCGGCGGAGAGGACGCCCGGGATCAGGCGCGCAACGCAATCGATCAGGGCCATCGCGGGTATCTCGCCGCCTGTCAGTACATAGTCGCCTATGGATATTTCCTCGTCGGCGACGAGCTCTAGCGCGCGTTCGTCGACGCCTTCATAGTGCCCACAAACGATGATGAGGCGCCGCTCGCGGGACAGCTCCAGGGCCTTTTTCTGTGTCAACGGAATCCCCTGCGGACTCATATAGATAGTCCGGGCTTCGCATCCGGATTTGTATGCGGCGTGGCAATGGCTATCAGTGTGTTTTGCACAGCCGGGGGCAACGGGAGCGGTGGGAGCGGCAGGAACGACGGGGGCGGGCGGGACGCCCGCGTACCCAGCGGCTGCGTCATCGACGGAAGTGGGCGAGACACACGCGTACCCAGCGGCTGCGCCATCGACGGAAGCGGGCGGGACGCCCGCGTACCCAGCGGCTGCGCCAGCGGTTCCTACGGTACCGACAGCGTCGACGGCGTCGACGGCGGCTCTCCATGCATCATACAGCGGCTGAATCGTCATTACCATGCCGCCCCCACCGCCGTAGGGATAGTCGTCAACCTTGCTATGCTTGTCTGCGGAATAATCACGGATATTCACATAACGAATATCAATGACGCCATTTTGCGCTGCCCGGCCAATGACGCTCCCGCCAAGAGCGGGCGCCATCATGTCCGGAAACAGCGTCAACACATCAATCCGCATATAAACCACTAAGCTCCATCAATAAATAAATACATATAAATCAACACGGCTATCACACTGGGGCACAGCCATGATGACTGTTTTCATTGTTCTTCCTGTTTTCATTGTTCTTCCGGATCGTAGTCTATAATCACTCGTTTACCGGCGACGTCCACGTCTTTTACGACCGCCTTCAACGCGGGCACTAACAAGTCGGCGCGGCGCGCCCCTGCACCGGAGGGGCTCACGACATAAACGTCGTTACTGCCCGTTTCCAGTACGTCCGTTATCGTGCCGACCTCTCCTCCGCCCAGGTTATATACGGCGCAGCCGATGAGGTCGAATATAAAATAGCTGTCTTCCGGCAGTTCCACCAACTGTTCCCTCGTCACGGAGATGTAGCAGCCCCTGTACGCCTGGGCCGCGTCCACATCGCCGCAGCCTTCTATCCGGACGCTCACCCGCCCGCGATGGATGCGGGCGGCTTTGATTTTCCCAGGGGTGGCTTCGATCAGCCCTGGAGCGGCTTTGATTCTCCCGGGGGCAGCCACAATCCGGCCGGGTACAGCCTCTATCCTCCCTTGGGTAGCCTCAAATCGCCCGGGAGCAGTCTGCCGTGTACCCGGAACTTTGGCGCGTCCGTCCGGCTTTTCAATGAAAACCTCGCGCAGCAGCCGGAAGCGCTCCGGATCGTCGGTGAGCGGTTTGACCCACAGCTCCCCGCCAAGCCCGCGCGGTTTGGTAATCATGCCGACGCGGACCAGGGCCTCGCCGTTCATTGTACTATTTCTACCTGCACGCGAGTGTTCTCTTTGACTGCTGCGGCTTTCATAATGGTCCTGATGGTACGGGCTATCTTTCCCTGCCTGCCGATGACCTTACCCATATCCTCGCGGGCGACGCGCAGCTCCAGCGTAATAGAACGCTCGGAATCTTGTTGTACCTCTGTCACGCTGACCGCGTCGGGATTATTTACCAGGCTTTTCGCAATGTATTCCAACAATTCTTTCATAGTGGCGCCTCCAATGATACTGCGTTAATTTTCATCCGGCGCCGCCGTTGCATCGGGTTTGGACATACGCGCCCTATTTACGGCGCTGCATCCGCTTCCGATACGGCTTCCTCCGCCGGCGCCATGTCCGGCTTGGATGCGTTTACGCCTCTGGCGCCATGTCCCCAGCCGGTTCTTCCATAACAGCAGCGTCAGCCAGCGCTGTGGCTTCGACAGCCGGTTCCTCCGCAGGCTCTTCAACCGCAAGTGCTTCAACTGCAGGGGCTTCGACTACTGGTACTGGTGCATCAACTACAGGCGCTTCAACTGCAGGGGCTTCGACCACTGGCGCTTCAACTACAGGCGCCTCGACCACTGGCGCTATAATTTCCGGTGTGCCCTCCGCCGGGGCTTCATCCACAATAGGCTCGCCCATAGACGACACTTCTACTGGCGCTTCACCCGCTTGCATTTCGCCCGCTTGCACCTCACCCGCTTGCATTTCACCCGCTTGAGTTTCGCCCGCAGGCATCCCATCCGCAAGCTCCACGCCTGCTGCCGCCGGTTGGCCGACGGCTTCGCTGCGCGCCCTTTCCAGCGCGCCGGAAGACTTCAACAGCGCGCGCACCGTGTCGGTCGGCTGGGCGCCGTTCTTCATCCATTGCAGCGCCTTGCCCCCGTCGATGGTTACCTTCGCGGGGTCTGTCATCGGGTCATATGTGCCAATTTGCTCGATAAAGCGCCCGTCCCTCGGATACCTGGCGTCCGCGACAACGATTCTGTAAAACGGTTTCTTTTTCGCCCCGATCCTCTTTAGCCTGATTTTTACTGCCATATACTTACCCCTCCAAAAATCGCCAAGATAGTTATTTATATGAAATAATATCGGCCCCTAAAAAGGCAGCCTCATATTTTTCATCTTTTTGTTCATCTTCCCGCCGCCGTCCGTCATCATCTTGAACATGCGCCTGATGTTTTCGAAATCCCTTAAAAGGCGGTTCACGTCCTGTACGCTCGTCCCGCTGCCGGAGGCGATCCGCTTTTTGCGGCTCCCGTTGATTATTTGCGGCTCGTCCCGCTCTTTTAACGTCATCGAGTTGATGATGGCTTCAATTTTTGATAACTTCTTCTCGCTCTCGTCTTCGTCAAAGCCCTGCAGTGCCTTTGTATTGAGGCCGGGAATCATGCCTATTACTTGGTTGAGCGGCCCCATTTTCTTTAATTGCTGCATTTGATCGAGATAGTCGGTAAATGTGAACTGCTGCGTCCGCATTTTCTTCTCCAGCTCGATTGCCTTTTTTTCGTCATAATTTTCCTGGGCTTTTTCTATCAGGCTCAGCATGTCGCCCATTCCCAGTATCCGCGATGCCATCCGATCGGGGTAGAACTGTTCGATATCACCCAGTTTTTCGCCGATGCCTGTATATTTTATAGGCTTGCCGGTCACCGCGCGGACCGACAGGGCCGCCCCGCCCCGCGTGTCGCCGTCCAGCTTAGTGAGAATGATGCCGTCCACGCCTAATTTTTCGTTGAACGCCTCCGCCGCGTTAACCGCGTCCTGCCCCGTCATCGCGTCGACCACAAACAAAATCTCATGCGGTTTGATGGCGTTTTTAATGTCGACGATTTCGTCCATCAGCTCTTCGTTGACATGGAGCCTGCCGGCGGTGTCGATTATGACCAGGTCATATTGGTTGCGCGCCGCGTGATCAATGCCCTCCCTCGCTATGGACACGGGATCGCTTGAGCCGTCGACCGCGAAGACCGGGATATTAATCTGCGAGCCGACGACCTGGAGCTGCTTGACGGCGGCTGGGCGGTACACGTCGCAGGCAACGAGCAGCGGGTTTTTGCCCTGCTTGCGCAGCAGCCCCCCCAATTTGCCCGCCATCGTCGTCTTGCCCGCGCCGTTCAGCCCCGCCAGCATGATGATCGTGGGCGGGCGCGGCGAAAACGCTATTTTGGACGATTCGCCGCCCATCAGGTCGATCAAGCACTCGTTTACGACCTTGATAACCTGCTGCCCGGGCGTGAGGCTGTCCAATACATCCTGCCCCAACGCGCGCTCGGAAACCTTGGCGATAAAGTCCCTGACTACCTTGAAATTGACGTCCGCTTCAAGGAGGGCAATCCTTATCTCCCGCATCATGTCCTTGATGTCTTTTTCCGTCACGCGCCCTTTGCCGCGCAAACGGTTCAACGCATCTTGCAGCCGTCCGGATAAACCTTCTAATAACGCCATATGATCACCTATGATCGCCTATGATCGCCTTTGAATTATATTATATCTTTCTGTATGTATTGCTCGATGCGGCGGGCGATGTCCACTAGGCTGTCCAACTGTGAACCCATCACCGCATCGTCATCCGCCACTGTCTCTTTAATGCGGGAGATCGCCGCCCGCAGTTCCGCTATTGCTTCGCGCGCCTCGCTTGCGGCGCGCAGCTCGCCCTGATAGGCCCGGACCAATCCGAGTTTACCCTCATACCCCGCCAGCGCCTGCGTCCCGCCTTTCAAGGCGTCATGCGCCGCCTGCCTGCTGACGCCTAGCGCCCGCGCAATTTCCGAGAGCGAATAATCGTCATTGTAGTACAGATCCAATATTTCGGCCTGTTTGTCCGTGAGGAGGGCGCCGTAAAAATCCAAGTATAGCGATACCCCAGACGGAGCGCCGGCTATGCCGCACTTCGACGGAACATCCATATGTGACGTAACCATATCTATCACCGCATCTACCACCGCGCCAAATCTACCACTGCGCCGTTTGTTATGTTATCTGCAACAAAACAATATTTACCGTCAAGCTATACTACTTGACACCTCATTATATACGCCCAAAGCCTGGCCTGTCAATATCTTGCATTAATATATGCAAGTTATATAATGTAGGAAACATCGCCACCGGCATCCCATTTATATTTCATATTTTGGAAAGGATTGATACCAAATGGGCAAATGGCTATTGATCGACCGCGCCCCGGGCGGGGCGCCTACCATCGCAAAAAAGCGGCTCGTCTCGGCGCTTGAACAATGGGGCGCCGACCTGGAAACAAGATCCACATGGACCGGCGCCTTCACAGGCAACACTGTCATTATCGGGCTGAACACGGATCCCATCATATACAACTTGGTCGACGAAGTCGCTACCGCCCCGGAGAGCCTGCAGATGTTTCGCGCAGGCGGCGCGGGCAGCGCGGGCAGAGCAAGCGGCGTAGGCAACGTAGGCAGTGCAAGAGACGTGGGCGGCGCAAGCGACGTGGGCGGCGCTGCAGTGTTATCGGGCAGCGACGCGCGCGGCCTGGCGTACGCCGTCATGGAAATGGCCGAACGCGTCGTCGAGCGTGGCGAAGCCGCGCTGCTCGAACTCGAACCGGAAACCAAGGCGCCGTCGGTCGCCGTACGCGGCATCGACAAGCTCATTTGCAACACGGGCGATTGCGACTGGTGGATGAGCGAAGACTACTGGCGCTACCGCCTGGAGGGCATGCTCCGCGCGCGGTTCAACCGGTTGACGTTCCTTGTGGGCTTCGACACATCGTACCTATCGCCGCCGTACCCGTACTTTGTGGACGTGCCGGAGTTCCCTGGCGTGCGCGTCGAGGACCCCGGCGTGGACAGGGCCCAATACCGCGCGGCTCTGCGGCGCCTCGGCAGCCTCGCGCACGAATATGGGATGGACTTCACGTTTGCAACATGGCAGCAAACGAACTGGCTGTCGTCGCAGAAGTCCAAGGTCGTCGGCATCGAGGACCTCATGCTCTATTGCTCGGCGGGCATCCGCGAACTGGCCTTGCAATGCCCGGAGATTGACACCATACAATTGCGCGTCAACCATGAAGCGGGCGTCGGCACACAGGTCACGGC
>WRLR01000070.1 GCA_009777515.1 Oscillospiraceae bacterium
TTTTCTTCGTCACCAGAACGTTCGCTGAAAGCCAATTTATTATATCTTTCGAATTTATCCTTCATTTTTTGAGAATACATATCAATGTCATAATAACCTTCAATTATATTTTCATATGAAAATTGATATGGGTTTTCTAGTCTTTCCCGTCTGCTTAAGTCATAAACAATTGCATTTTCCAGGGATGTTATCACGAATGGTGAATGAGTAGTTACAATAAATTGAAGATTAGGAAACATCTTTGTTAAAAAACCCAATGCCATTTTTTGCATGGAAACATGCATATGTGTTTCCAGCTCATCGATAAGAACAATGCCAGGAAGAGTGTAATCGCATCTATAATTTGTATAACTATCCATTCGTTCCATTATTTCAGCCACAATTCTAAAAAAAGCGGAAAAACCATCCGCCATTTGGTTTAATTTAAATTCATATCCATCAAGAATTAATTTATAATTATACTCTTGTGGTATGTATTTTAACTCTAAATTACGGTTTTCATAAATCGTGCATAGAACATCCTTAAGTGCGTTGAACCATTTTTCGCTTTGTATAAATAATTCTTGATCGTTATTTTCTTTTGACTCTAATTGCTGTATTCTCATGGTTATCATTGTTTGCAACATGTTTTTATATATGGGTTTTGTCGGCTCCTCAATTGAGTTGAGTTTATTTCTATCTCTAATGGTAACTATGTCTAAGGAATTGGAAGATTGAAATAAATGTTCTGCAGGCATGCTGATCATTAAAACATTTTTTGTTTTTGCGTCAATATTAAAAATGACCTCACCCACTATTTTATTATCGGATCTTCTATCAATGTCAAATAAATTAGTAGTTCTATTATAACTGGCATTTACAAAATTAATTAAGAATAGCTCTGTAAACCTCTGTGCCATTAATTCAAGTAAACTTGTTTTCCCACTCCCGTTTTTTCCGGTTATAATGAGGTGCGTACGTGCGTCATGAGAGAGCTTTATGTCAAGGTTATTAATATTTCGGAATTTGTATATTTTTATGCCTGTTATAAATAAATTATCCACATAAGTCTCCTTCCGCGCATCGGGATATTACTCTTTATATCTAAAACTCATTATATTTGTATACGACTATACTATCAAATATAGTAATATATGTACACATGTAAATGTTATACAATTCAAAAAATAACAAATAATAGCAGTAGTAATTATTAGAGCAAACAAAAAATGCCATTATTAGGGATAAATACAAATATGTCCCTAATATAGACATTTCGGGATGATGCTTACGAACTTAATAACAATTAAATTGAATTGTATATTACATAACGTAATAAAGGGCATAAAAATATTAAGTTCACAAAAACTGACGTAGTCGACGTAATCATGGAAGAAACAACAAACGGGCGATTTATTTTTTTTCGTCCTCATCCCCGTCGTTGCCTGCGTATGTTTCGCGCATGCGCCTCAGGGTCTCCCCCTGGTCGCTGACCGGCAGCGCCGACCAGTCCGCAATCAGTTGCTGCTTGCGCCTGGAGAGCGGATCGTACCGCTGTACGCCCGAGTTCGCCTCCAGGAAAATTTCGGGATACGAGTCTTCCAGGTCCCTGATGAAGTCGCTCAGCCGAACGCCGAGTACGGCGCACACCCTCATGAGTGTCGGAATTGTCGGCACATTGTTTCGTTTAAGTAAATTGGAAAGCGTGGACGAGCCTAGACCCGCCAAAACAGACAGATGTGAAGCTGATATGTCCCGCTCAATCAATACCGATTTTATTTTACGGAGGAATGGATTTAAGTCATCCCTTTGGTTGTTCGCTCGATGTCGCATACAGCCATTATATGCGATAGCCATCTGTTATGACATTCTTATTTGGTGTTGAAGAATATACATTTGAGTGACCCATTTGAGTGGCCCATGTGCGCTTACATCACTGGGGCGATGTTCCATATTTCGTTCGCGTATTGGGCTATGGTGTTGTCGCTCGAAAAGGCGCCCGAATGCGCGATGTTCATCGCGGACATGGACAGCCAATGCTTTTGGTCACGGTACAGCCTGTCGATCTTTTTCTGCGCGTTCACATAGCTGTCGAAGTCCTTCAACACGAAATACTCGTCGTTGTAGTCGAGCAGCGAGCGGCGGATGTTGTTGAGCTCATAGCGCGACACCGCCGTAAACGAACCGTCCGTCAACTGATCTACGACGATCCGCAGCCGCTCGTCCGCCGTGTATATGTTCCAGGCGTTGTACCCGCCGTTCGCGTAGTAGTTGAGCACCTGGGCCACGCTCAGCCCGAATACTATAAAATTGTCCTCGCCGACATGCTCGAATATTTCGATGTTCGCGCCGTCCATCGTCCCAATGGTCACGGCGCCGTTCATCATGAACTTCATGTTGCCGGTCCCGGACGCCTCCTTGCTGGCGGTCGAAATCTGTTCGCTGATGTCCGACGCGGGAAATACCAGTTCCGCTACCGATACGCAGTAGTTCTCCAGGAACTCGACGCGCAGCTTTTCGCGCACGCGCTTGTTGTTTTTGATCTTTTCCGACAGCGCTGTGATGAGCTTTATGATGTTTTTCGCATAATAATAACTGGGCGCCGCTTTTCCGCCAATCAAAAACGTGCGTGGCGCGATGTCCAACGTCGGGTCCTCGTTCAACTCGTTGTAAAGGTACATTATATGTAGCGCGTTCAGCAACTGGCGCTTGTACGCGTGTATCCTCTTTATTTGCACGTCAAAAATCGAGTCGGGATCGATCGACGCGCCGGACGTCGCTTTGAGGTAATTTGACAAGCGCACTTTATTTTGCCGCTTTATTTTTGCCAGGCTGTCCTGTACCGACGGGTCGTCTTTGTACTGCTCGAGCTCGTGCATCATGTTGGGATCGTAGACCCACCTGCCGCCGATTTTTTCGGTGAGGAGGCTTGCGCATTTGGGGTTGGATTTCACCAGCCACCGCCTGTGCGTGATGCCGTTGGTTTTATTGTTGAACTTCTCCGGGTAGTACTCGTAAAACAGCTTCAAGACATTGTCCTTGAGTATCTCGGTATGCACGGCTGCGACGCCGTTGACGCTGAAGCTGCCGACGACCGCCAGGTTCGCCATCCTGACATAGCCGTCGCCGATGATCGCCATGCTGGATATCCTGTCCCAGTCGTCCGGGTATTTTTTCCACAGGTCCCGGCAGAACCGCTCGTTTATCTCGTCCACTATCATGAAGATACGGGGCAGCAGCGTCCTAAAGCCGTTGATGGTCCACTTCTCCAGCGCCTCGGGTAAAATCGTGTGGTTCGTATATGCTATGGTGCGCGTCGTGATGTCCCACGCGTCGTCCCAACTGAAGCCCTCCTCGTCCATCAGTATGCGCATGAGCTCGGGCACGGCCAACGCCGGGTGGGTGTCGTTGATATGGATGGCCACGTAATCCGGGAGGTCCGCAAGCCTTAGATCGTTCTTTTTGTAGTGGCGTATTATGCTGTTTATGCCCGCCGACACGAAAAAATATTGCTGCTTCAGCCGCAGGACTTTGTTTGAGTAGTTCGAGTCGTCCGGGTAGAGGACCTCGGATATCGCCTCGACCGAGTATTTGTTGGATATGGCCTCCGTGTAGTTGCCCCTGCTGAACGACGCGAAGTCGAAGTCGTTTGAGATGGTCTCCGCGCTCCATAGGCGGAGGTTGTTCACCGTATTTCCCTTGTAGCCCACTATCGGGGAGTCGTACGGCACGGCCAGCACGGCCTGGTAGTTCTCGTGCTTGAACTCCAGGTTGCCATTTTTGTGCACGTGCGTCTCTACATTGCCTCCGAATTTCACGACGATTGCTTTTTCGGCCTTCCTGATCTCCCAGGCGTTGGCCTCCCGCAGCCAGTTGTCCGGCAGCTCCACCTGGTAGCCGTCGACAATCTTCTGGTTGAACAGCCCGTATTTGTACCGTATGCCGCACCCGTGGCCGGGGATGCCCATGGCCGCCATCGAATCGAGGAAGCAGGCGGCCAGGCGGCCCAGGCCCCCGTTGCCGAGGCCGGCCTCCGGCTCGATGGAGCATATGTCGTCAAACGATATGCCCAGCGACTTCAGCCCATCTTTGCAAACGTCCAGGGCGTCTATATATAAAAGGTTCAGTTCCAAAAACTTGCCCACCAGGAACTCGAGTGAAAAATAGTATACCTGCTTCGCATTGGTCTGGCCGTAGCGGCTATTGGTCTTTATCCACGTCTGCGCGATCGCCTCGCGCACCATGTTCGCGATGGCCGTGTACATCTGCGTCTCCGAAGCCTCGCCCAAAGCGACGCCGAACAGCGAATGTATGCGCTTTTCAAATTCCTCCGCAAACTCAGTCTTGTTCGCAAACATTAGAAACCCTCCCTTTCTAATCTTTCACATAACGTGTATATTACAACAAAACAAGGCGTTCAAACATTTATTAGGAATGGGCGCCCATTGATTGTGTTGACATGCGGTTTTTCTTGATATATACTGATTTTCGGATGGGCGCTTAGCTCAGCTGGGAGAGCATTCGCTTCACACGCGAGAGGTCACAGGTTCAAGTCCTGCAGTGCCCATTAATAAAGCCGCTATGCCTTTCGGGGGCGCCCCCGCAGATGGCATGCGGCTTTCTATTATATTGGCGGCCCTTGCGGCCGCAGGCAGGAGGGGCGGATGGCCAGGAACAAAATGGACGATTACCAAGAGGGCGGGCTGAACGAGACGATTACCGATACCAGCGTCGTGGCAGAGGGCCGCGTCTTCCGCTACGAGAGGATGCAGGTCACGCTGCCCGACGGGGGGCAGTCGGTGCGCGACGTCGTGCGCCTGCCGGGCGGGAGCGTCGTCGTGCCCATTGATCAGGAGGGCTATGTCTACCTCGTCAGCCAATACAGGGCGTCGGTGCGGCGAGTGACATTGGAGCTCCCGGCGGGCAAGCTGGAGCCGGGCGAGAGCCCCGAAGCCTGCGCGGCGCGGGAGCTGCTGGAGGAAACCGGCTACAGGGCGGGTACGATGAAGCATTTGACGAGCATTTTGCCGTCCCCGGGCTACAGCGACGAGATACTGCACATCTTTCTCGCGACGGACCTCGAATACGGCGAACCGGACCCGGACGAGGGCGAATTTATCAATACGCTGATGTTCCCGCTCGACGAGGTCGTCGATCTGGTGGCGTCCGGCGACATACGCGACGCGAAGACAGTCGTCGGCATATTGCTCACCGAAAGGGCCATGCGCCAGGAAAACGGGCTAGATGATATCGAAGCTATGGACTAGCGCCCAAGAAAAGCGGCTTACCGTGCTGGCTGCCGTGCTCGCGTCGGCGGCGTGCATTGCGTGCTGCTTCGCGCTGGCGGGCCCTGGCTTTGCCGTGAAGCGCGTTGACAGGAGCGGGCAGGGCATCCGGCTGCGCGATTTCCCATATCCGTACAGCGCGATGGCGGCGTTGATAAACGACTGCGACAACACGACGCCGCGCTCGTTTGAGCGCTACCACCGTTTTTTAAATACGCGCGGCGAAACCATCTACGGCCCCGGCTTGGGGCTGGACATATCCGATTCGTTTTTCGCATATACGAGCGCTTCCGACTATAATTTGGTGATGACCTTTTTTCTGGGCGCCGATCCCGGCGCGCGAAAAGACGCACGACGCATCGAGCGGTATATACGCTGCGGCTGGATAGATGCCATGCACACGTACGGCGATTTTTCGGCGCCGGACGGCGCGGGGGGCGCAGGCAGCGCGGAGGACGGGGACGGCGTTGGCGGCGTGGAAGATGCAGGCGGCGCGGGCGGGGAGCCTGTCGGCTTTTCGCGCGAGCTGGGCGCTGCGGCTTATGCGTCGCTGCGGCGCGATGGCATATATCCCATTGTGTGGACCGATCACGGTAACGAGGGGAATGTGCAGAATTTCGGCTCGTACGGGCCGGGGGCTTCATCGCGGTACAAGCTGGGCGACCTGCCGCGTGCAGGCGAGCGCTACCACACGGACTTTACGGTCCCGGGGGGTGTCAAGTACGTATGGGACGCGCGCCACAGCAGCCGTTTCGGATATGATTTTCCGTTGACAGCGAGGACGTTGCGTGACGGGCAAAAGGTCTGGTCATTCAGCCGCTACACGGGCGGCGGCGCCACTAACGGCGGTACCGCCAACAACGGTGGCGCCACCACTGTTGGTGGCGCCACCAATGGTGGTGTAGGATACTATGCCACCGCCGCATCCGGGTGGGACTGGTACCCCGACGGGCTGCGGCGCACATTGACAGAGGAGCGGCTCCAGGCCCTGGTGGCCGACAGGCAGTACGGCCTGTTCGCCCAGCACATGGGCTTTTATGGCGAGGATTATATATATGAAGCGGAAGACGTAGCGGCGCTGAGGCTGCTGGCCGAATACCAGTACGAGCGGAGCGCCATACTCGTGGCCGGCACGGCGCGGCTGTTCGAGTACGCAACGGCCCACAGGTTCGTAAGCTACGAGGCCTACAGCAGCGACGGCGGCGCAGGCGGGCCAAACGCGGGCGGGCCGTATGCGGTCATCAACATACTGTCGGTCGCCGATCCGCTGTTCCCGGAACCCGAACCGAGCGTTGAGCGGCTGCGCGGGCTCACCTTCTACTGCGACGATCCAGATCGCGTTAAGGTCTTTGTCAACAGCGCCCCCCTGAACGACTCGGAGCTGTCGCGGAACGGCGTCGACCACACCGGCAGGCCCAGCGTCTCGATCCGCTGGCGCCCCAATGACGATACCGACTACACAGTGTTTGGATAATAACATAACAGCGTTTGGATAATCATAGATCAGTGTTAGGATAATCACAGATGGGCAAATGGCTGATTGCCTTGCCTTGCTACATCAATTTGTGGTTATCTTTTCGCGTTTTCGGGAAAGTATATTTGTGTCGTCATAATGAAGTCGGGAGGCGCAGCGTGAAAAAAAGCAGAAAGGGCATGACTGTGGCGCGACGCCATTCATTGTCAATGTGCATTATGTGCGCAGCATGTGAATGGTTGATTTGTGGCTAACATGACTGAAGTCAGAAACACGGACATACTGCTGGAAAGCGGCACCAACGAACTTGAGATAATGGAGTTTACGATAGACGAGAAGCGGTTCGGCATAAACGTCGCGAAGGTCAAAGAGATCCAACAGTACACGCGGATCAATCCGATGCCGAACTCGAACCCATATGTCGAGGGCGTTTTCCGCCCCAGGGACATCGTGATCACGGTTATTAACCTTCCTAAATATATGAACTTCATGGAAAGGCCCACGACTGATCGCGACATTTTAATAATCACGAACTTTAATAAAATGGTGACGGCGTTCCATGTCCACACGATCGAGGAGATACACAGAATTTCGTGGGAGGAGATCGAAAAACCCGACGCCGCTATCTATGGCGGGCAGGAGGGCTTGGCCACCGGCATAGCGAAGGTCGACGGGAAGCTTATCACCATTATCGACTTTGAAAAGATTCTCGCCGAGATAAGCCCGGCCAGCGGCATCCAGGTCTCGGAAGTCGCGGTTTACGCCGACAGGCCGCGCAATAAAATACCGGTCCTCATCGCGGAAGATTCGGCGCTGCTGGAAAAACTGATCGTGGACTCGTTGACGACGGCCGGCTACACCAATATAATGGCGACATCCAACGGCAAAGAGGCCTGGGACAAGCTCACGGCTCTGAAAGAGAACGACAGCCTGCCCCTGGACGAAAGAATCTGCTGTGTCATCACGGACATTGAGATGCCCCTGATGGACGGGCACCGCCTGACCAAGCTCATCAAGTCCGACCCTGTCCTAAAAGTCCTGCCCATAGTCATCTTTTCGTCGCTGATCGACGACGAGATGTATTCCAAGGGGCTGGAACTGGGCGCCGACGCGCAGATATCGAAGCCCGAGATAGGGATGCTGGTAGGCCTGGTAGACAACTTGGTGAATGTAAACTACAGGTAGCTTTTTTCAAATGGCTTGTTGCAGGCTGTTTGTTGCAGGTAGGTTCCTGCTGGGTGCTTCGACATCTTCTGATTTAAAATAAATTCGCTTAAAATTACAATTCTGTTACATGAATAAATGAATATTTACCGGCCTGTAATGTTTATGTAATCTAATTGCGGGTATATATATAGGGTGCAGCAATACCACGAAATGGCAAACCTTTCGTAAGAAGGGGACGCAAAGCTGTAGGGCCGTACTTAACAACCGGGTAAATTTCAATATAGTACCAACTGTATACCCGGCAGATAAGCGGCAGCCAGTTGCCGAAAGGAGCATACTATATTATGAAAAAATTATTATTATCATTATTTACGTTCGCGCTAGTCGTTGCGGCATCATCGGTGGCCTTGTACGCCTCGGCCTCAGCCGACTTCAACCGCGAAAATCTCAACAGGGGTATTATCTCCATAAAATACACCTCGCCCAATACCACTAAAAAGGCGAAGGTACAGATAGTGTTCGGGGAGCACAAATACCAGTACAACATCAAGAACAGCACCACGTTTGTGAATTTCCCCCTCCAACTGGGGAACGGGACTTATCAGATCGGCGTCTACGAGCAGATTGAGGGCACGAAGTATGCGCAAGTTGCGATGACGTCCGTGAACCTTTTGATGGACGACAACAGCAAGGTGTTCTTGACCTCCATCCAGTTGATCGACTGGGGCGAGAAGATGAACACCGTCACCCTGGCCAAGGAGCTCACCAAGAACAAGAAGACGGACAGCGAAAAAATCGAGGTCTGCTACCAATATATGGTGCAGCAGTTTCAATATGACTTTGTCAAAATGAAGAGCCTGGAGTACGACTACATCCCGGTTATAGACGAAATCCTCAAAAAGAAGCTGGGCATATGTTACGACTACTCGGCGGTGTTCGCGTCGATGCTGCGCAGCCAGGGGATTAAATGCAAGCTGGTCATGGGCTACACGACGAACGTCAAGGAGTACCACGCCTGGAACGAGGTCTTCGTAAACGACAAATGGGTGGTCGTCGACACGACGTACGATTCGCAGATGTTTACGAACAGGATACAGTACAAATTTGAAAAGTCACGCAACGATTACAAACAATCGTATGAATATTGATTCGGGCAAGGAAACGATAAACTGCCAGTTGTGCGTAAACTATTATGTGACATGGGATCCATCGTTCCCCCGGGGATGCCGCCTGTACGGATTTAAGACGTCCGCCTGGCCCCAAACAATGGTACACGAGGCCACTGGCGGCAAGTGCCAGAACTTCAGGCGCAAAATTATGCGCAAGCACAATGCCTGACCTAGCCTAGCTGAACGGCCAGGCCACCGGAGACCCGGCGCCGGACTTTAAGCGCCCGACGCCGTTGGCATTGCGTTATTATTGTTGTAAAATTGCGTTGACATTGTGTTGGCAGTGACATTACGTTAACTTACGTTGATTATGTTAACGTACGTTGATTACGTTGACATTGTTTTGTTAGCCGCTAAATCGCCTGACAAGATATATGGCGATGGCGCAGCAAGCCAGCAGGGAAACCGCACATATATACAAGCTGGCGTTTACTCGGAACTTTGCCCCGGCCGTTTCGCCCTGTTCCTGCGGCGAACCGGCTTTTTGGCGTTGACCCCGGCCTGCAGCGCTGTCAGGGAGCAGGCGCGCCGCCCGCAGCGCCGTCATCAACGGCTTGTATATCAAAAGCACAAATGCCGTGTTCAGCCCCGCTTTTATCAAGTTGAACGGTAAAAAGACCGGCAGCAGCATGCCCTCGACGACCGGCCGAGGCACGTTCATATATATAGGGGTTATTATATAGTTCCAGAGCAGCATCACTACGCACAGCGAGAGCGAACCCAGCGCCAGGCCAGCAACGGCGCCTTTTGGCGTCCGGACCTTTTTATATATAGCCGAAGCGATTGCTGCGTAGGAAGCCGCCGCCAAAAAATTCATCATGAAGCCTATGGGCCCCGTTTCGCTGATTGTCAGCATCTCCACCATAGCCACGACAAATGACGCGGCCACGGCGCCCAGCGGGCCATATATGAACCCGCCGATGGTCAAGATGACGTCTTTTGCCTCGTACTTCAAAAACTGCGCGGTCGGCATAAACCGGAATCCGGCCAGCATCACGACATAAGCGATCGCCGAAACCATGGCAAGGCCCGTCACTTCTTTTGTTCCTAGTTTCATTAATTAGCTCCTCTTCTCCCATCCAGACTATACTGTCGGTTTTGGAATCGCACCAAATCCACACGCGTTCAAATGTATTTCGCGTGTTCGCGGACTGTCGCCGCCGGTAAGGAATTTCGCCTTGTCCCGAAGATTTTAATTCAGTCTGTCATTCGTAATCCTTGCGCATCAGCGCGCGGATGTATCCCCTTTCTTTCGACGTAGAATCCACATAGAACCCCCGGCCATAGTAAAAGCGCATGATGCTCGTGTTCTTCGACGCCGTATACAGCTCCAGGGACTTCGCGCCGCGCTCCGCGACGACCTTGTCGACCAAATTCATGAGCGATTTGCCAATGCCGATGTTGTTGTACCCGGAGACGACGCCGAGCTTGGTGAGCATTGCCGGCGCCCCCTCCCGGGTGGCGACGCGGACGGTCCCGACCGGCACGCCGTCGATCAGCGCGATGAAAACGTCAATGTTCTCGATGTCGCGCTCAATGGATATGATGTCGTCGAGCATGTCCTCCAGCCGCAGCGGGATGAACGACTGCTTGATATACTGCCCGAACGAGTCGCTGAGAATGTCGAGGATGTACGGCGCGTCCGCCTTTACGGCTTTTCTGATTATCAGTGAGTACTCCATGTTCATTTTATTATAACCCCGTCTTAGCCCCGTCAGCCCATTAATTTCGCCATAACCGCTTTTTGCGAGTGCAGGCGGTTCTCGGCTTCCTCGAACACTACGGACGCCGGCCCCTCGATGACTTCGTCGGAGACCTCCATGCCCCGGTACGCGGGCAGGCAGTGCAGGAAAATCGCGTCTTTTTGCGCCAGCGACATGAGAGCGGCATCGACCTCGTAGCCCTTGAAGTGCGGCACGCGCTCGTCGCCGTCGGCCTCCATCCCCATGCTGACCCATGTGTCGGTGTAGACGACGTCCGCGCCGGCCACGGCCTTTGCCGGGTCCGTGCATATGGTGACGGAGGCGCCGGTCGATGCCGCCTCGGCTCGGGCCTGGCTGACATATTTTTCGTCGCACGCGTAGCGGGCCGGCGTCGCGACGGCTATGTCGACGCCTACCTTGGGGCATGCCTGCAGCAGCGTGTTCGCCACGTTGTTGCCGTCGCCGACATAGGCCAGCTTGACGCCTTTGAGCCGCCCCTTGTATTCTTTGACCGTCATGAGGTCGGCCAGGACCTGGCAGGGGTGGGAGTCGTCCGACAGCCCGTTTATGACCGGTATGGTGCCGAAGCGCGCGAGGCCCAGGACGTCTTCGTGGTCGTATGTGCGTATCATGATCCCGTCGGCATAGCGCGAGAGGACGCGCGCCGTGTCGCAGATGGGCTCGCCGCGCCCGATTTGCAGATCGGCCGCGTTCAGCACCATCGGGTATCCCCCGAGCTGGTACATCCCGGCCTCGAACGACGCCCTTGTGCGCGTAGACGATTTGGAAAATATCATGGCGAGCACCTTGCCCGAGAGGGGGGTGTACCCGATGCCGGCCCTTTGCTTCTCTTTTAACTCAAACGCGAGCTCAATCAACTCCAAAATTTCCCCCGCGCTCACGTCGGATATGTCTATAAAATGCTTCATCATTGCCCTCCGTAATTTTTCTGGTACCATAGGGTGCGGCGCCCCGCTCCAACTGGCGTAGGGCGCGATGGCCCGTCAGTGTAGCTTACGGGCCATCGCACCGCGCCCCCGCTTTATTATAATGCCTTGACTGCCGCGCCGAATATTACTGCCGCCTCTTTTATCTCGTCGTCCGACACGGTCAGCGGCGGGAGCATGCGCATGATGCTGTCCCCGACGCTGCCCACCAGGCAGCCCGCATCTTGCATCCGGCCCTTCACCTCCACCGCGACCGGCTTTTTAAACTGCGCGGCGATCATCAGGCCCCGGCCGCGCACCTCGCTGACTATGCCGTCCGCGCTGTCGCCTGCGGCGGCCCTCAACGCCCCCATGAGCATGGCGCCCTTTTCCGCCGCGCGCTCGTGCAGTTTTTCGCCCAGTATCAGGCCCAGCGACGCGTTGCCGACCTCGCACGCCAGCGGGTTGCCGCCGAAGGTCGAGCCGTGGTCGCCCGGCTCGAACGCCGCTGCCACGCGCTCTTTCGCGAGCATCGCGCCTATCGGGAAGCCCGCGCCCAGCGCCTTTGCCAGCGTAAATATGTCCGGCTCAACGCCGTAGTGCTGGTACCCGAACAGCTTCCCCGTGCGGCCCAGCCCCGTCTGCACCTCGTCGAATATGAGCAGCGCGCCCGTCTTTTCGCACAGCTCCGCCGCCGCCTCGATAAATGCCGGCTCGGCGATGTTCACGCCCGACTCGCCCTGGATCACCTCGAGCATGATGGCGCACGTCTCCTCCTCGCTGACGGCGGAGCGCAGGGCGCCGACGTCGTTCAGCGGCACGTGCGAGAAGCCCGGCAGCAGCGGGGCGTAGGGCTTTTGGTATTTCACCTGGCCCGTCGCGGCGACCATCGCCAGCGTCCTGCCGTGGAAGGAATCGGTCGCCGTAACGATCTTGTTTTTTGCGTGGCGCCCGGCTTTGTAGTGGAAGATTTTCGCCAGCTTTATGGCGGCCTCGTTCGCCTCCGCGCCGCTGTTGCATATGAAGACCCGATCGGCGCAGGATATGTCGACCAGCGTCTTTGCGAGCCGCGCCTGCGGCTCGATGTAGTACAGGTTCGTGCAGTGGATGAACTTTTCCGCCTGCGATTTGATGGCGCCCGTAATCGCCGGGTTGTTGTGGCCCAGGGCGTTCACCGCCAGCCCGCCCAGGAAGTCCAGGTACCGTTTGCCGTCCATCCCGTATAGGACCGTGCCCTCGCCGCGCTCAAAGCATATGGGCGCCCGCGCGAACAGGTTGAAGTAATATTTTTCGTTGTATTCGACGACCTCGGAAAATGTGAGTTTCTTGCCGGCCGCAGCTATTGAATTATTAATATCCATTTAAATATGCCTCCAGTATGTTATATCTTTATATTGTACATTTATTAGAATATACCTTGTTGGACGATGTGCATCGTTGGACGATGTGCATCGGCGCGATGAGGACATCGCGCCCTACGAACGCGTGGGTACTTGAGGGTGCGATGAGGACATCGTGCCATGCGAACGCGTGGACATCTGTAGGGCGCGATGTCCTCATCGCGCCGCGTACCGGATGTCAATTCCTGATCATGGTGCCGATGCCCCGGTTCGTGAATATCTCCAGCAGCACGCAATGCGGGACGCGCCCGTCTATGATTGTCGCGCGCGCGACCCCTGCCGCGATAGCGTCGAGGCAGCTCAGCACTTTAGGGATCATGCCTTTGCTTATGACCTTGGATCGGATGAGCTCATGCACTTGCGCCGCAGTGAGCTCGGGTATCGCCTCCTTGCTGTCCGGGGACATTTTTACGCCGTCGACGTCGGTCAACAAAATCAGCTTCTCCGCTTTGAGCGCCCCGGCTATCTCCGCGGCGGCCGTGTCGGCGTTGATGTTGTAGCTGCAGCCGTCGGCGCCGACGCCGATGGGCGCGACGACGGGTATGTATTCGTCGCTCGATATCAAGTCGAGTATCTTGCTGTTGACGCGCGTTATTTTGCCGACATATCCAAGGTCCGCTTCGCTGCCGTCGATGTCGGATGTAAGCTTCTCGCACTCGATGAGGTTGCCGTCGATGCCGCAGATGCCTATGGCCTTGACGCCCTTGACGTTCAATAACGAAACAATGTCCTTGTTTGTCTTGCCCGCCAGCACCATTTGCGCGACCTCCATCGTTTGGCTGTCCGTGACGCGCAGGCCGTTGACAAAGCTGCTCTCTATGTTGAGCCGCCCGAGCATGTCGGTGATCTCCGGGCCGCCGCCGTGCACCAATACGGGCCTGAGCCCGATGCATTTTAACAATATGACGTCGTCCAGCACCGCGTTTTTTAGCTCCTGGTTGATCATGGCGTTCCCGCCGTATTTTATCACCACGGTCTTCCCCGCGAACTGCTGCATATATGGCAGTGCCTCGATGAGCACCTCCGCTTTTTTTATGATCTCAAGCATATTATCGTTCATATGTATGCCCTCCGTTATATTTTATGATTTATGTAATTGCAAAAGTCGCGGACGAACACTGTTCGTCCCTACAAACGCATTTGCATGTATAAATGTATTTTTGAATATCGGGCGAATGACATTCGCCCCTACATTTATATTTCAATGATTCAGGCCCTGCAGGCGAGGGAGGCCCAGCATCAGGTTCATGCATTCCACTGCCTGGCCGGCCGCGCCTTTGTAAAGGTTGTCTATCAACGAGTTTATGTATGCGTAGCCGCCGTCCACATGGACCTTTACGATCATTTTATTCGTGTTGTTGACGTCCTTTGTCCCGAACTGGCGATCCCCGCTGTCCCGCACGACCTCCACTAGGTCATCCGCGACGTACGCCGAGCGGATGGCCTGCTCAAGCCGCTCGACTGCGGCGGAGCCGCCGCCTCCGTCAAAACCGCCTTCGCCGCCCTGCGCCTGCGGCCCTCCGCAGAGCGCGACGCGGATGGTCGCGTTGATCCCGCGGAATACGGATCGTAAAACTACGGCGTTAAAATTTATGGGATGCCCGGTATATTTATGCATTTCTGGCACATGTTTATGCGTAGTGCCGAATGCATATGCGATTTCGTTGGACTCCGCATCCGCCTCCCTGCGCGCGCCCGAATTGCCGGAAGTGGCGAACACGGTCGCCTCGCCCTGTACCAGCCCGCGCAAGGGGCGCAGCGCGAGGATGACCGCCGTTGGGTAGCAGCCGGGCACGGCGACGAGGCGGGCGAGGGCGATCTCTTTCGCGAACAGCGCGGGCATGCCGTACACGGCCTCGCCCAGCAGTTCCGGCGCCTGGTGCGAGAGCCCGTACCACCGCTCAAACTCGGCCTGCCCGAGCCTGAACGCCCCGCTGCTGTCAAGCACCTTCGCCCCTGCGGCCAGCGCCTCCGGCGCGAACCGCATGGACTCGCCGTCCCGCGTAGCAAGGAAGACTGCGTCGCAGTCGGACAATCGCCCTTCCGCGCCCTTAGAGTTCTGGCGGAACACGACCCGCACGCCGCCATGGCCGGCCAAAAGTTTCTCTATTTCGGCGCCCACCATGCCCGTATAGCCGAATATGCCCACATTTTTTTCATTCATAGTGCGCCCCCTTGCATGCATATTTATTGCATAATTATAAGATATAGTTAACAATTATACATTATTATTTTCGACAATGCAAGCATTATTTTTTAAATCAATATACAAACTAACCAAAAGAAAAAAATAATATTTGTAGAAAACTAGACTAGTCTCGTTGCGTTATATAATGTAGAATGGGGTATGTTTTTTAAAGCGGCTTTTAAAGGCTTGTTTTTTCGGGCGCTTTATATTTTTCATTCTTAATTACAGGAGGGGTACAATGGCAAGCGTAGTGTTGAAGAACGTATTTAAGAGGTTTGACGGTAATGTCGTCGCTGTCAGTGACTTTAATCTGGACATCGAAGACAAGGAATTTATTATTTTGGTCGGCCCTTCCGGCTGCGGGAAGACGACGACTCTCCGCATGATAGCCGGGCTTGAGGAAATAACTGAAGGCGAGATATATATTGCGGATCGCCTCGTCAACGACGTCCAGCCCAAGGATCGGGACATAGCGATGGTGTTCCAGAACTACGCCCTGTATCCCCATATGACGGTGTTCGACAACATGGCGTTCGGCCTGAAGCTCCGCAAAACGCCAAAGGACGAGATACGCCGCCGCGTGCACGAAGCCGCGAAGATCCTCGACATCGAGCACCTGCTCGACAGGAAGCCCAAGGCGCTGTCAGGCGGCCAGAGGCAGAGGGTCGCGCTGGGGCGCGCCATAGTCCGCGAGCCCAAGGTCTTCCTTATGGACGAGCCCCTCTCCAACCTCGACGCCAAGCTGCGCGTCCAGATGAGGATCGAGATCAGCAAGCTGCACCAAAACCTCGCCACCACCATCATCTACGTTACCCACGACCAAACGGAAGCTTTGACGATGGGCACGCGCATCGTCGTTATGAGGGACGGCTTCATCCAGCAGGTTGACTCGCCGCTCGCCCTGTACGAGAGCCCGCAGAACCTTTTTGTCGCCGGCTTCATCGGCAGCCCGCAGATGAACTTTATCGACGTGGACATCGTAAAAGAGGGCAACAGCGTGTTCTGCGTATTCGACAACAACCGCATCAAGCTGCCCGACTACAAGGCGCAGAAGCTGGTTGATAGCGGCTACATCGGCAAGCAGGTCGTTTTCGGGATCCGCCCGGAGGACGTGCACGACGAGGAAGTGTATGTCACGCAGATGCCGGAAAGCGTGATTGAAGCGCAGATAGACGTTATCGAAATGCTTGGCTCAGAAACCCTCCTTTACATGCACATAGGCGAAGTCGTGATCAACGCGCGCGTCAACCCCAGGATCCAGGCGAAAGTCAACGACGTCATAAAGGTCGCGATAGACATGAACAAGCTGCACCTGTTCGACAAAGAGACGGAAAAAGTCATCCCCACATAAACCATCGCATTAAGGTATAGTAACGCAACGCATAGTAAAGCATAGTAACGCATAGCAAAGTATAGTAACGTATAATAAAGTAACGTATAATAAAGTATAGTAACGCATAGTAACGCATAGTAACGCATAGTAACGCATAGTAAAAATAATGGCTATATAAATAAGGGCGCGCATACGCGCCCTTTATTTTTTTTGTCCGGTGTAGTATAATGGCTTGCATGTATAAGCGCAAATGATTAAGGGAGATGATGCACATATGAACAGACTTTTTGACGGGTTCGTCAACAACATCCGGGAGATCACCGGCTGCGATTTCGGCGTCGCGGACGACTCCGGGGCGATTATCGCCTGCACGGACTTCCGGTCGGTCGACGCGATCGAGCAGGCCATCGACGGCTTCTTGGACAGCGAGGACATTTGGCTCACGGCCAACGGCGTCACATACCACAAGGTCGTTGTACGGGACAGGCCCGAGTTCGTGCTGTTCATGTCCGACGAGGGCGACCGCACGGAGAACTATCTGGAACTCGCCTCCATCAGCGCCTACAACATCAAGCTGTACTACGAAGAGAAGTACGACAAAAACAGCTTCATAAAGCAGATCATCCTGGACAACATCCTGCCCGGGGACATTTCCATCCGCGCGAAGGAGCTGCACATAGCGGCGCGCGCCATCCGCGTCGCCCTGATCATCCGCCTGGAAAAAGACCAGGAGATATATTCGCATGAAATCATCCAGAACCTGTTCCCCGACAGGCTAAAGGACTTTGTCGTCGTCATCGACGACGAGAGCACGGCGCTCATCAAGGAGTTCGCCGACGAGGACGAAGCGCGGCGGGTCGACCAGGTGGCGAAAAACATCATCGACACGCTGAACACGGAGTCCATGCTGAAGGCGAAAGTGGGGATCGGCACGCCCGTCGAGTCGCTCAGCGAGATAGGGCGCTCGTTTAAGGAGGCGCAGACTGCGCTGCTGGTCGGGGGCATATTCGAGAACGACAAGGCTGTCATAAACTACAACAGCCTGGGGCTGGGGCGGCTGATATACCAGTTGCCGGAGACGCTGTGTAAGCTCTTTTTGGACGAGGTGTTCACGAAGGGCGCGTACGAGTCGCTCGACAACGAGACCATTTTGACAATCCAGAAATTTTTCGAAAACAACTTAAACGTCAGCGAGACGTCGCGGCTGCTGTATGTCCACCGCAATACGCTTGTATACCGGCTGGACAAAATACAAAAGATTACGGGCCTCGACCTTAGGAACTTCGACGACGCCATCATCTTTAAGGTTTCGATGCTCGTCAAGAAGTACCTGGACAAAGGAGAAAGGGTGTTGTAGGCTCTTGGTGGAGTTCATCAACGTCACAAAGGTCTACCCAAACGGGACTATTGCTCTGCGCGGACTGGACCTGTTCATCGGCAGGGGCGAGTTCGTGTTCATTGTCGGCCTCAGCGGGGCCGGCAAGACCACCATGGTCAAGCTCCTCCTAAAAGAGGAGGACGTGACCGAAGGCGCTGTCATATTGAACGGCGCCCGCCTTTCGGAAGTGAGCCTGCGCGAGACCCCGTACATCCGGCGCGGCGTCGGCATCGTGTTTCAGGATTTCCGTCTCCTCCCGCGCAAAACAGTCTACGAAAACGTCGCTTTCGCGATGGAAATAGCGGCTGCGTCCCCCCGCGAGATACGCCGGCGGGTCCCTGCGGCGCTGCTGATGGTCGGGCTCACGCGCAAGGCAGACGTATACCCCGCCGAGCTGTCGGGCGGCGAGCAGCAGCGCGTTGCGCTCGCGCGCGCTTTGATCAACGACCCCCCTGTGCTGATAGCGGACGAGCCGACGGGCAACCTGGACCCTGGCACCTCGATGGACATAATGAACCTGCTCGAGGAGATCAACGGGCGCGGGACCACCGTGATCGTTGCGACGCACGAGCGGGCTGTAGTCGACCAGATGCGCAAGCGCGTGGTCGAGATACAGGGCGGCGCCATTGTGCGCGATCAGCGGGAAGGGCTGTATGAAGATGAAGCTGCGCACGGTAAACTTTATTTTTAAGGAAGGGCTCTCAAACCTGCTGCGCAACAAGCTGATGTTTTTTGCGTCCTGCGCTATAGTTACGGCGGCCTTGATGATCCTTGGCGTTTTTTTGCTGGTCGTGCTCAATTTCAACGAAAACATAAAGGCTCTCGACGAAAAGCCGCAGATCCAGGTCTACGCGCGCTACGACATGGCGGACGCGGAGGTCGACGCCCTGGAGGCGGCAATACGCGCGCAGCCTGGCATAAAGGAATTTTCGCGCATCTCCAGGGGCGAGGCGCTGGAGCGCGCGATAGAACTCCTTGGGGAGAACTCCGACATCCTGTACGAAATTGAGCCAGACTACCTGCCGATATCGTTTATTATGAAGCTCGACGAGTCGGATATGATATACGATTTTGTGCTGTGGCTGGAGGAGATCCCCGATATAGCAAAGATTTCTTACCCGAAGCGGACGATCGACCTCATCGCCAGGGTCTCCAATTGGACGAAGGTGTTCGGGACAGTGCTGGCCGGTATACCGATACTGTTCGCGGTGTTCATTGTGTCCAACACGATACGCATAGCCGTGTTTGAGCGGCGCAACGAGATCAGCATCATGCGCTACATCGGCGCCACGGAGCAGCTTATCCGCTGGCCATTTATCGTGGAGGGCATGATCACCGGGATCGTGGGCGCGGCGATAGCGTTTTTCGCGACCGGGTTCGGGTACAATTTTGTGGAGAACAGCTTCAGCCCGGAGATGGCGAACCTCACGGACGACCTGTTCAGGCTGGTGGGCGCCGGCAGCGTCTCGACGGTGCTGCTGTTGGTGTATTTGTTCATAGGAGTCGGGGTCGGCGCTGTCGGCAGCGCTCGTTCTATAAGTAAGTATTTGCGCGTATGAAAGCGAGCGCTTTCGCTCGTTCTATAAGTAAGTATCTGCGCGTATGATGTAATGATATTTGGGGTGCTTTGGCTTATGTTGAACATAAAATATTGGTATAAATTCAAACAGGCGATCGCTTTTTCGTTGGTACTGGTTCTGGCCCTCTGCTGCGTCGCTTCCGCCTCCGGGACCAACGCTGCCATAGAGGAGAAAAAAGAGGAGCGCAAGGGGGTCGACGAAGAGCTCGGGGACGTGCGGCGGCAGTTGGAGATGAGCGAGGGGGAGAACGAGGGGCTCCGGGAGGAACAGCGCGAGCTGACCGGCCTGCGCGACGCGAGTGTAATGGAGTACAACGAGCTGGTCGAGATGCTGCGGCTGTACGAGGAGCTGCTTTCGCAGACGGAAATAGCCCTTGTCGAGTCGGAGCGCGACTGCGAGGAACAACTGGAACTGCTCAAAGCCCGCGTCCGCAGCATGTATATGAACACGGACGGTTCCGCCATCGAGGCGCTGCTCTCGTCAAAGGACTTGACGAGCTTCATGGAAAAGATCGAGCTTTTTTCCGTGATTTCCAGCCACGACAGCGACGTGCTCGAAGACTATAAGGCTGCGAAGGCGGACGTCGAGTACAAGCGTTCGATTCAGGAGGCCCTGACGGAGCGGGCGGGGGAAAAGGCGGCGTATCAGCGGCGCGAGCTGGACGCGCTCAACCTTACGCGGCTGGAGCTGGAGGAGAGGATTAACGGGCTGCAGTCCAGCATCGATGTGCTGGCTTCGCTCGAGGACGAGCTGGAGGCGCAGTCGGCCAAATTGGAAGACGAGATAAAAGTACTGGTGGCGAAGGCCGAAGCGGAGGCGGCGGAGGCCGCGCGTAAGAAGGCTGAGGCGGAGCGCAAGGCCGCCGAGGAGAAGGCCGCCAGGGAGAAGGCCGCCAGGGAAGTCGCCGCGCGGAGCGCCGCGTCGGGTTCGGGCTCGGGCTCACAAAGCAGCGGCGGCACGGGTTCGGGCGGGATGCGCTGGCCGGCGCCGGGCTACAGGACCATTTCGTCCGCATACGGCAACCGCATGCACCCCATCCACAAAAGGCAGATATTCCATTCCGGCATCGACATAGCCGCGCCGTCGGGGGCGAACATCATTGCGGCAAAGGACGGGACAGTCATCATATCGCGGGTCGAGGGCGGCTACGGGAACACGGTCGTCATCGATCACGGCGGCGGGATAACGACGCTCTACGGGCACTGCAGCAAGCTGCTGGTGAAAGCCGGGCAGAAGGTGAAGGCGGGGGACACCATCGCGAAGGCGGGCAGCACGGGCGTTTCGACAGGGCCGCACCTGCATTTCGAGGTGAGGAAGAACGGCTCGCCGGTCAACCCCGGGGGTTATCTGTAGTCTGAGGATATGAAATGGACGGTTGGGACAAAACAGGCGAAGGCATAAAAAACGAAGGCGACGAAGGTGGCGCAATTGCCGTAGTGGCGAAAACCGACACTGTCGGCGGGGCGAAGGGGTATGATGGCCGGATTACGGCCATTGTGCTGTGGAGCGCTTCTTTGACGGCTGTGTTTACCACGATAGTGCTCATTGTGCTGCTGCGGGTCTTTGGGCTGCTTTCGCTTACGGGTACGGTGGACTTTCGCGGCGCACAGCGCTCCATAGCCAGCGTGCAAAAGCTTCAGCAGGTCTGGGACGCGCTGAGCCGGGACTTTTACGAGCCGGTCGACGAGGACCGGATGATAGAGTACGCGGCTGCGGGCATGGTCAGATCAGTCGGCGACGTATATACCGTCTATTACACAAAGGATGAAATGACGCAGTTCACGCAGCATTCCGCAGGCGTCTTCCACGGCGTCGGCGTGTACGTGACGCAGGGCGAAAACGGCCGTTTGCGTATTACAGGCTTTTTGGAAAACTCCCCCGCGCAGGAAGCCGGCGTTGAAATAGACGACGAAATAATCAGCGTCGATGGCGAGGACGTCACCGGTATAACGGATTCCAACATCGTCATAAACATGATAAAGGGGGAGGCCGGCGTGTTCGTCACGATAGGCTTCTACCGGCCGTCCGATGGCACCGCGCCGGAGTTTGACATAGAGAGGCGCGAAATCAAAACCGACAATATCTTCTCGCATATCGTGTACACGGGGGAAGACGGCGAGAGCGGAATGCCCGTGGGCTACATTTACATCAAAATGTTTGACGGCGCGGCCAACGAATATTTCAACCGACACCTGGACAGGCTGCTGGAACAGGGCGTCGAGGCCCTGGTCATCGACTTGAGGGGCAACCCGGGCGGGGACTATGAGGAAACGGTCAAAATAGCGGATCGCCTGATTGGCGAGGGCATTATCGTATATACCGAGGATCGCGCGGGGCGGCGCGAATACCGCGAGTCGGGCGAGGGCGCGCTCGACATGCCCATACGCGTGCTGATTGACGGCGA
>WRLR01000071.1 GCA_009777515.1 Oscillospiraceae bacterium
ATGCTGGAGGGCGTGGCGGACGTCAGGCCTAGCACGGCGCTCGCCGCCTTGGAGCACCATGAAAAGATCAACGGCAAGGGCTACCCCCTGGGCATCAAGTCGGACAAAATCCACCTATATGGCAAGATCGTGGCGGTCGCGGACATCTACGACGCGATGACGTCCAACCGCGTCTACCACAAAAAGTCCAGCCCCTTCCAGGTTTTCCGCATATTGGAGGACCTCATTTACGCGGGCAGCCTCGATCCCGTAATCGTCGTGTCGTTTTTGCAAAACCTGGCCGGCTATTATGTCGGCGACCGCGTACGGCTGTCCGACGGACAGGAAGGGTACGTGGTGTTTATCAACCCGCGCTCCATCTCAAAGCCCATCGTCCAGACGGACAGAAACATCATCAACCTAGAAGACATGACAAATAAAGACATCCACGTAAGCGAAATTTTATAATCCTCTACTGGACGGGTATGTCGGGGGGGAGCAGCATGGCCGCTATCCCGTCGATTTCCTTTTTCAGCGCGTCTATGCGCGCCTGGACCCTGTCGCGCTGCTCGGTCGACAGATCGCTGCGCGTGGCGTATAGCGCCAGGTTGCGCATCTCGTGCAGGGTCTTTTCGATTTCGGCGAGTATCTGATCCACCGCTTCGGATTTCATGTTTTCGTCGCTGAACAGTACCATCCCCAATCAACCCCCGCGCGGCATTATCAACTTTTCGCCGTCGCCGCTATGCGACTTCAAATGTGCCACCTTTATCCAAAACGACCACTTCGGCTGCGGGCGCCGTCTGCGCTACGAGCTCCGCGAACTTGCCCGTGTCCGCTTGGTTGATAGGGAACGTGTTGTAGTGCCCGGGGATGATGTACTTGCTACCGAGCAGCTCGGCTGCAACGGACGCGTCCTCGATGTCCATGACATATTTGCCGCCGATCGGGATCACCGACACATATGGCTTGTACAGCCTGTTGATAAGCTGCATATCGCCGAATATGCCCGTGTCGCCTGCAAAGTATACGCTCTTGCCGCCCTCGGGCGAAAGGATCAAGCCGCAGCAACCGGAGCCCGGAGCAATGGTGCCGTCCTTGCTGTATTCTTCGCCCCAAATGTCGGAGTAGTGGAGCGCAAACGTCGCGGTGATTTTGACGTCCTTGACCGTGACCTTGCCGCCGGTGTGCAGGATGCCGCCGCCCTCATCGTACGGAATGCCGCGCTTGTCGCAGTATGCGGCCACGTCCGGGAGGGTCACGAGGGTCGCGCCCGTTTTCTTGACGAGCTCTATCGCGTCGCCCAAATGGTCGTTGTGCCCGTGCGTCACGCACACGATGTCGGCTTCTTTTATATCGTCGAATTTGAACGGGCAGGCGGGGTTGCCGTTAATGAAAGGGTCGATGAATATCTTCGTGCCCTTCGGCGTTTCCATGTACCATGTGCCGTGGCCGTACCACGTGATAATCTGCTTCATTATATATCTCCCTTTTCCTTTTTATTACAATTTAATGCAATGAACGCAAATGCTAAATTTATTTAAAATATTCTTGATATTCTTGCGTTTTTTTATTTTTTATCGCGGTCGCCGATGATGCCGAGGGCTTTGTTTACGTAATCCTTGCACGCGGCGGCGGAAAGCCTCGCGTTGTTGGCCGTGAGGTCGAGGTCGGTCGTGATCCACCCGTCGAAGCCGCTATCCAGCAAAATCTTTGTGATGGACTTGAAATCGACGTCGCCGCGCCCGGTCTCGATGAAGCGCCCTGCGGAGTCTATGCCGTAGCCGCCGTCGTTGTTCGGGAGGCTGTAGCCCGGCCACAGCTCGCCCTTGGGGCGGCTCTTCATAACAATGTCCTTGTAGTGTATATAGTGCGTGATGCGGCTGACATGCTTGCGAACGTATTCGACCGGGTCCTGGTGGCACAACTGGATCTGCCCCACGTCCGGGCACAGCCGCACGAGGTCGGGGTCGGTCGCGGCCCAGAACTTGTCGAACACCTCGGGCATCTCAAAGAACGTCCCCCAGTGCGTGTGGAACGACAACTGCATCCCGCGCTCCCTGGCGTACCTGCCCAGCGCGTTCGCAACGCCGCCGGCCTCCTCGAGCTGCTTGTCCGTGTACGTGGACATCACATGGTCGAGGTTGTAGCCCTGGCTCTCCTTTTCGTTCCGGATGTCCATCAAAAAGTGCTTGCAACCCACCTGCGAATAAAAGTCCATGAGCCTGTGGGCGCTGTCTATGCTCGCCTTGGTCGCCTCCGGCGCCCGGAAGTCGACGCCCGTGTACGTGGCCGACAGCTCCAGGCCGTGCATGTCCATCAGTTTTTTAAACTCCGCTGGCTTCCTCCCCCACACGTTCATGACATACGGCTGCGCGCTTTCAAGCCCGTCATACCCCACAAGCGCCAGCTCGTCGATCATCATATGGAACCTCTCGTAGTTGTAAGTGCCATATGGCATCCATGTCGCCATGCCGAAACCCAGTTTCATATAACGCTCCCTTCCGCCGTTCCGGAAAAACAATGCCCGCGACGGCTATCATCATATTCCGCGTTAAAGATAGCATGTTAGCCCAAACGCGTCAAGCCCGCAAGGCATATTGAGAGTTATTAGATAATTTGTGTGTTACTGGTCAGAGGGGTGTCTATCGATGACGATTTTCGTAGGGACGACCGCCTCCGTATGAGGCGTTCCCTCGGTCGTCCGTGTAAAAAATGCTAGCCCCACAATCGGACGACCGAGGGCGGTCGTCCCTACAATTATCCATGTCAATATAAACATGGTGTGACCAGTAACATTTGTGTTATTTGTTTATTCAGTTTATAGCTGCGTATTTTGAGATTGTATACATGTCGCGGCCGTCGCGTTTTGATATATACAGCATTTCGTCGGCCATTTTAATTAGTTCCTCGGAATTTTGTATATGTTTATTGCTACAGGCTATGCCCCCGATTGAAATGGTAACATGTTTCGCCGTGACGCTTCTTGGGTGTGGTATGGTGGCATTTCGGATGTTTTTAATGATTTTTTCCGCTACGACGACAGCCCCCGCTTCGTTTGTATGCTGCAGCACCACAACGAATTCTTCCCCGCCATACCTGGCCACGAAATCGTCTGTTCTGTTAATGCTTTTATCGATTACATCGGCAACGATTTTAAGGCAATTGTCGCCTTCCAGGTGACCATATGTATCGTTATATTTCTTAAAATGATCTATATCGAGCATCAGTAAACTAAATTCCACATTGGTACGGGAGGCCGATCGGATTATTTGTTCTATTTTTTCGTCAAAATAACGCCTATTATATATGCCTGTCAATGGATCGGTGTATGTTTTTTCTTCGAGCTCTACATTAGTTTGTTCCAAGTCCCTAGTGCGCAATTCCATGAATTTTTGTTGAATAACCGTATTGCCGATATGAATAACTATTATTGAGGACACAATCATATTAACGTAGTAGAATTTTAGGAACGCGAGGGTTTCCGCTCGCGCGGGGGCGTAGAAGCCTGTAGGCGCCATCAGATGCAGGTTCATAAAAATGGGCATGGATAAAATAATATAGGTCTTTTGGATACTGGTAAAGTCAAGATATGAAGAAGCGGTCAGCATCAAAACGAGTATTGCCATCCAGTGGGCGCCGACTTCGATTCCGAAAATAAAGCATGCAAGCGTAGACATGAGCAAAAGAACTATTATCAACATGAAGCTCGCCGCTCTTGTCTTGCCTGCTTTGTTCACGAAGAACGCAATAGTAAAAAGCGGGACGCCCGAAATGGAGGCTGTAAAATGTATGAGATCCCTGATAAATAAAAAATATATGCCGAGAAAGATATGATTAAGGATTGCTATTAAAAAAGTCACGGATAGGAATATCTGAATCTGCAGTCTGTTGTCGTCCGTAGACAGTAAAAACTTGGCTCTTAGAAATCGAGATATCAAGCCCACTTATACTATTCCCCCACATAAATTTGGCATCGATATGTGTATGTAAAATATGTTAAATCGTCATTTGGTCATTATAGAAACGAATGTAAAATCCCCATGAACGAAAGAATTTTTATGTGCGTTCCAGCAGGTAATACTAACTGATATTAGTATAGCAAAAGTTATTTCCAAAATACAACTGTATACTCAACTGTATACCCGTTGGCGACGCCTTGAATTTGGGACGTAAGTATAGTAGAATTGGCGGCGATGAAAAAAAACAATGGCCAGAAAGAGGCGCGCAAAAAAAGCATTATACTGACCGGCGGCGGGAGCGCAGGGCATGTCATGCCCAACCTGATACTGCTGCCCGCACTATTCGCAGACGGGTGGGACGTGCACTACATCGGCTCGCGCGATGGCATCGAGGCGACGCTTGCGCGACGCGATGGCGTGACATACCACGCGGTCGCCACCGGTAAACTGCGGCGCTATTTCGACGTTAAAAATATCGTCGATCCTTTCCGGGTCCTTGCGGGCATATGCCAGTCATTGTTCCTGGTTGCGAAAATCAGGCCGCGCGTGATTTTTTCAAAGGGCGGCTTTGTCGCGGTTCCGGTGGTTTTGGGCGGGAGGCTGATGGGCGCGCCGGTGGTGATCCACGAGTCGGACCTGACCCAGGGGCTGGCCAACAGGATTTGCGCGCCGTTTGCTTCGCGTATTTGCATGTCGTTCGAAAAGACCATGGGCGCGCTGTCGGGCGGCGCCCGAAAAAGGGCCCTGTATACGGGGGCTCCCGTAAGGCCGGAACTCTGCGACGGCGACGAAGCCGAGGGGCTCAGGCTGTGCGGCTTTGACGGCGAAAAACCGGTGCTGCTGGTCATTGGTGGCAGCCAGGGCTCGGAGAGCCTGAACAGGATCGTGCGCTCGGCGCTGCCCGAGCTGCTGGAAACGTGGCAGGTCGCGCACATCTGCGGCAGGGGCGGGGCGGACGACGGATACAGAGACAAAAAGGGCTACGCCCAGTTCGAGTTCGCGGGGCCGGAGCTCGCGCATTTGTACCGCATAAGCCGGGCCGCAGTCTCGCGGGCGGGTTCGAACGTGATATTTGAGCTGCTGAAATTGAAAATACCCTCGGTGCTGATACCGCTCCCACTGACAGCGTCGCGCGGCGATCAAATACTCAACGCGCAGGAGTTCGAGCGGTCCGGGTTCTGCTTGGCGCTCGACGAGGAGGCGGCAAAAACGGGGCATAATTTATTAGAGGCGCTTGATAGGCTGGAAGCCGATCGCGGGCGCATCGAGCGCGCAATGGAAGCGGCGCGTTCGTCCGACTCGGCAGGGCTGATCCTGGAGGCCATATACTCGGCTGCGAAAAAGGGTTGAAGTAAAATATATTGTTATGTCAGCCAAGCGCGTCCAGTATGTCGGGGTTATTCAAAAGCATATTGATAGAATCCATCGTCTGTTTGTTGGCGTCTTTGATTTTTGAAACGAGATCGTCCGCGCCCGAAAGCGGCTGCCCGTCTTTGACGCCCGCCTCTATTGATCGGCTGAGCTCAAACAGATCGTCCATATGCATGTTACCGGCGACGCCTTTCAACGAATGCGCCTTTTGGCGTATTTGATCAGAATCGCCGCTCAGGATGGCCTCGACAAGCTGATCGCAGAACGCGTTGCCGACAAACGATTTTAAGAGCCTTTCATAAACCTTTTTGTTATTAGCGACAATCGATAGACCCTTTTTTACATCGAGCCCTTTTATGTCTTCATTATTCATCCCACTACCCCCACAATGTATCTTAAGTACGGAGAAAGGAACGAACCACGGGATCGGCCCACCAGCCGTCTGCTTCGAGCTCTTGCGCGGTCCAGGTTTCGAGTTCGCCGCCGCGCCCCATGGTATGGCACAGTTTCAAAAACAGCCATTTATTGACATTGTCAATATGTCGCGCCCTCGCGTCGATCCGCAAGTTCGCTAATATGATCCTGGGTCCCCTAACCTCTCCAATAAATATTTTTTCCCTGAAAAGGCTATTCAGTAACGCTTTTGTGAAAATGGACGGTGCATCGAACGTATATTCGATCCCTGCCGCGCCATATAACGTACTTCCGGCTCTATCTGATGCGCCCGTCTTGCCCGCAGCGACCGCTTCGGCTGCGTCGCTTATGATGACAAGACGCAGCGCGTCCAAGAGCCCGGGCATCGCATATATCGCGCCTGCTAGTCGAACCCTCTCTGAAAAGCCGCGCCCTGAAGGCGTCCGACCCGAGGGCGCCTGCCCGGGCGGCGTTCGCCACAGCAGCTCGATGTATCGTATCAAATCGAGAAACAATGACAGCCCCTCCGCCGGTGCGCCGCCCCGCTGCGCGGACAGCTTGCGCCAAAACCTGTCTGAAGCGAAATGCTGGAGGCTTGTAATTATGCCCCGCCCGCCCTTGGGGGCGGCGCTTCCGCTCACGCTGCCAAAGCCGCCAACGCTGCCGCCGCCAACGCTGCCGAAGCCGCCAGCGCTGCCGCCGCCATTTATGGCGCCGCCTAAGACGCCTGCGCTGTCTGCATGGCCGCTGCCTTTCAACAGCAGCATCGCGCACGCGCTGATTGCCCCGGCTAGGCGGAACCGGTTGATGGGCTTTGCCAGTTTTAGTTTATCGGTATGCTTGATCAACAGGGACGCTGCTTTATTGAACCGCCCAAGCGCTATCTCCCGGCCAATGATGCCCATGTAAGCCGGCGCGTAACCGGCGTCCAAATCGAGCGATTCGCCAAAATACATCCCGGCCTGATCGGTCTCCCCCCACATCAGGGCCGCCCATCCCGCCAGGAAATGTGCAAACGGCCTGTCGGGGCGCCTCTTTAAATAATACGACGCCTTGACGTCCCACATGACGCCGCGCGTCAGGCGCCCGGTCACTGCAGCCCCTCCCCAAGGTACTCCTCTATCATGTGCCTGATATTTTCGTCCTTGACGACGACCGATATCTCTATCCGCCGGTTTTTGGCCATGGCCTCCTCGTCCTCGCCCTCCTCCAACGGCCTGAATTTTGAAAAGCCGCCGATTCCGAAGTACCCGGCATATTTTTCCTCCAGGTTCGGGTTGGACTCCATGACATAGTTTACGACAGACACAGCGCGGTCCGCAGAAAGGCCCCTGTTGTAGCCGGCGCCGCCGGACGAATCCGTATGCCCCTCTATGCTGATATAGTCTATGTACAGCCGGATCTCCGGGTCGTCAAGCATCCGCTCAAACGCTATCGCGAGCTGGTCGAGCAATTGTTTTGCGTCGTCTTTGACGACGGCGGACGCGTAGTCGAATAGCAGCGTCTCGTTTATGATGATATTTGCGTTCGGCCCGATGGACACGCGCTCTTCCCCGGTTTCCGTGTATTTGCCTATCTCTTCCTCTATTGAAATGCTGACCTTTTCGAGGATCGATACGCGGAACACCGCAATCTCGGACAGCCTCGATCTCAAGTTGCCCAGCTCCTGGTTGCTGTTCGCGATGATCTCCTGCTGGGCCTCGACCTCCTGCTGCGAGAGTGTCAGCCGTATCTGCCCATCCTCGATTTCGGCGCGCGCCAACTCTATCTCGTCTTCGAGAAAGCGGAGCGCTTCCTCTTTGAGCGATATTTCCTCATCAGTCTGCATAAGGTTCCACCGGGTGTCCTCCAGCCTCTGCCCTATCTGCTCGAGGTTCAGCCTAGTGTCGTCCAGTTCAAGCAGAGAGGCCTCGAGCTCGCCCCTCGATATGTCGAGATCCGCGTTCATCTGCGCAAGCTGGATCCTCGTGTTCTCAAGCTCGTCCTGAAAAAAGGCCAACCGCCTGCCCGTCATTATATTTTGGATGTATGCGAGCAGCATCAAAAAAAACAGCAGCATCGCGACCGTCGACATCACGTCGGTGAACGACGGCCAAAAATCCTGGGAGGCGGACGGATTTCTGTAACTTCGCGATCGTATTTTCATCTTAAGTACTCCTGCTCCAGCCGCCTTCGTCATCGTCGTCGCCTCCGTCGGGCGGCGCGCCCTCGTACGAGGCCGCCGCATCGCCTGCGGCATTTTCAACATTTTCGGCATTTGTGGCGAATGCGGCGCCTTCAGCATCTGCGGCGACTGCGCCGCCTTCGGCATCTGCGCTGTCTGTGGCATTAGCGGTGTCTGTAGCCCAATTTATCTCATCGGCCGCGCCGTATGCGCCGCCGCCCGCCCTGAACGTTCCCGCGCCTGTGCCCGCGCCCGAGACTGTGCCCGCGCCCGAAATTGTGCCCACGCCAGCGCTCGCGCCAACGCCCGCGCCAACGCCCGCCCCAATCTTCGACGCCTCCGTATATGCGTACATCTGGTCGGGTATGGCAGCGACGGCGCCGCGTATCAGCTCGGCGCTGGCCGCCATTTGCGCGATGGCCGCGTCGTACGCGGCAAAGTTGTCCAGCCTGCGCTGCGCCTCGCCGCGCAGATCCCCCGTGAGATCGGCGATAGCCTTCGCGGCTTCCGTCACGCTCCCCACGAGCGCCTCCGAATGGGCGGCGTTCTCTTTGCGGACGCTGTCGAACCCGTCGCTCACTTCCTTGTACTGCGCGGAAAGCGACGCCAGCGCCTGATAATTGTCGTCCACGTGCCGCGTCGACGCCTTAAGCGCGTCCGAGATGCGCACGAAGCTGACATCCATCTGCTCGATGGTGTTCCTCAAGTTGTTGTTGACCTCCTCGATACCTCGGACGTCGTCCCGCAGCGTTGTCAGCGATCGATCGAAGCGCTCGGCAATCCTTTCCCCGAATTCGATAAATGTGCCCCGGAGCGCCTCGTTCATTTTTTCATAGCCATCGCCTGCAGCCGCCCTCAGGCGCGCCGAAACCGTATTGTCAAGGTACTCCTCAATGCCGGTCATCAGGTTTTCCCGCGTCTGCCCGGGGTTAACGAACACATTCATTACAGTGACGACGACGGAGCACGCTATGCCGAACAGGCTGGTCGTAAACGCGGTCGACATGCCCGATAGCGCGGACAGCAGCCCCGATTCCACGGAACTGAGCAGCTCCGTCACATCATAGCCCCGAAAGAGCAGCACAAGGCTCTGTACCGATATGGTGAGGCCGATGAACGTGCCCAGAAGGCCCAGCACGATCATCACGGAAACCGAATGGCGCGCGCAGCTTTCCATAAATATGGCCGATTTAATCCGCGCGTTGAAGTTTTTTTCGATTATCGCCTGCGTGTTGACTTCGATGCCCTTCTGCGCCGTCCACGCCGTTTCGAACTCCGACACTATGCTCCTCAACAGCGCGCTGCGGAAGCGCGGTTCGGTAAAGCGGTCAAATATGTCCGGGACCCCGTCTGCGGAGGCGCCCGCCGCCGAAGCTGAGCCCCGCACCGCAGGCTTCCGATCAAAATCGCGCTTGAGCTTTTTATACGCGGCCAGGAGCGTCAGGTTGAAGGCGAACGCCAGAAAAAAAATGAGGAGGATTACGATGATAATGATGACGGCGGAAATATGCATGCTTCCGACGAACGTTAAGATACCTTCTATCATACCCATACATGTGCATGCCGGTGATGTGGCCGGCACTCCTTTCGCTTTTGTAGGAAAAATTTACCTTATAAAATTGGTCCCGACCCGGGCCTCGCGGCTGGGGAGCGGGACGGTTCCGCGCGCGGCGTCTATGCATTTAAGCAGCCAGGCCATGTTGTTGCCGAGCGTCCGCATGATCTGCATGCCCTCCAAGTCCTGACGGACTTCGTCCGGGGTGTTGCCGTGGACCATCGCCCAATACTGGGACGAGACTATCGGCATGCCCGACAGCGAAAAATATTTGTACAGCCGGTCCAGCGACGCGGTCGAGCCCGCCCTGCGGCAACTGACGACTACTGCGGCAGGCTTGTACATATATTTAGCGCCCTTGTGGTAAAAAAGCCTGTCCAGGAACGAGCATATGCTGCCGGTCGGCCCCGCGTAGTACACGGGAGAGCCCACAACAAGGCCGTCGGCCTTTTCCAGGAGATCGGCGCATGCGTTGACGGAGTCCCCCTTGTGTACGCAATAGCCCGCTTCCCTGCAGCCCCCGCAGGCCGTGCAGTCCTGCACCGGGGCGCTGCCGATGTGGTGGATGTTCGCCTCGATCCCGTTCGCGCCCAGCGCGCCCGCCACCTCGGATAGAGCGGTATATGTGCAGCCGCGCTCACGCGGGCTGCCGTTGATCAGCAAAACGTTCATTGTCTGCCCTCACTATAAAAATTTAGTACATTATACATAAAACGGCGTTATTAATCAAACCGAGCGGGAATTATATCAATAATAATGGCGCCACATAATAAAGTAGCTATTATTGTACTTAATAAACATAAAACAACTAACACAATGGCGGGAGGGCGTTATGAGCAGAGAGCTAAAGGAAATTTTCGACAATGCCCCGCAGCGCAGAACCGAAAGGCGCAAAGGCCTGGACAGGAGGGGCAAAATCGGGCTGGCGCTTTCTATTGCGGGCTGGACGTTTTGGGGCGCCGGCCTGTATCTGTCATATTTTGCGTATCCGCAGACGGTTACGTATTTTGACGTGCTGTACAACAAATCGCCCAACCAGTCGTGGGAGCCGATGTACTTCCTTATATCGGGGGGGCTGTGGATAGCCGGCGCCGCGCTCTGCCTGCTGAGCCTGTTCCAGTTTCGTAAGCGCTATAGGCGGCGCACGGACAAAAGGCATATCGGCATACTGACAGCGCTGATATTCAATGTCGTTACCTTGGTCGCCTTTGGCATATTCACATTGTTCATGGGAATAATATAAAAGCGGGTGGCCATGCCTATGCCCATCCCCGCGACAAGCCCCGTCGCAAGCCTTACCGCTAGCATAGCCTCATATATTTGTGTGTTTCTGTGCGGCGCCGTCGTCGGTTCGTTTTTGAATGTGTGCGTGTATCGCATGCCCCGGGGTCTATCTGTGGTTAAGCCGCGCTCCGCCTGCCCTGCGTGCGGGGCGGCCATTGGCGCAGCCGACTTGGTCCCGCTGCTCAGTTACGCAATGCTGCGCGGGAAGTGCCGCGCTTGCGGCGCGCCCATCCCGTTCCGCTACCCGTTGATAGAATTTATGTGCGGCGCATTGTGGGCGGCGCTTTTTTGGCGGCTCTCGCTCTCGTTTGAGTATGTATGCTATGTCGCCCTGTGCTCCATACTGCTGGCGGTTTTTTTTATTGATCTGGAATGGATGCGCATCCCGAACAAGCTGGTGCTTTGCGCGATGCTGCCCGCCGTAGCTGTTTCTGTCAGGTACGCGTTCGCGCTATCCCCGCCCGATCGGTTCAGGAGCGTATACGGCAGCATAAACGCTGCGGCGCCGCTGCTGGGGCTGGCGCCCTGCGCGGTGTTTCTATGCATAAGTGTGGCGTCGGCTTTTTTTCGCGGCGGCAAGTGCGCCGTTGGCATGGGCGATGTAAAGCTGCTGATTCCAGCGGGACTCGCGCTCGGCCTGCGCCAGGGCCTGTTCGCCATGTTTATATCGATCATGCTGGGCGGGCTGGCGGGCGTGCTGCTGATAATATCGGGCAAGAAAAACAGAAAAGACCCGATACCGTTCGGGCCTTTTATTGTCGCCGGCGTAACCGCCGCCATTTTTATACCTATGCCGCTCTTTTAAGTACCGTTCCTCTAACGGACAGTCGTCGAGGCCGACTGGCGGCCAGCCGTAGTGCCACCGCCATCCTGCGTATCCGCGTCGGCATCGTCGCCGCTCGCAGTAGTCGTCTCAGCCTCCGGCTTGGGCGGTATTATCAGCACCTGCCCAATCCTTATTTTGTCGCTGGTGAGCCCGTTGCGCTCCATTATCAGCGTATAGTCCCTCGAATTCGCGTTCCCGTAAAACCGCTGTGCGATCCGGCTCAGCGTGTCGCCCGACCTTACCGTGTATTCCTGCTCGGGCGGCTCCGTCGTTGTCGTCGTGGTCGTCGTAGTGGTCGTCGTCGTCCTGCCCTCGGTGGTGGTAGTGTTGCCGCTCCGGGGGTCGTTCTCGGGCTCGTCGTCTTCGCCGGCCGTCGTCGTCGTGGACTGGTTGGCCACGGCGCCCGTCGTTGTCCTGGAGCTGTTGCCATTAGCCGGCGTTTCCGTGTCCCTGGTGAGGAAGAAGTATGACAGAACCAAGATGGCAAACAGCGCCACAGTCGTGATTATTGTGGTGATGAGGGATTTGTTACTGGCCAGCGATATCCGCCTCGGGGGCGCGTCGAAACGCGAGGTCGCGCGCCTTGAAAAAGCGTCCCTGTTCTGCTGGTATGGCGTCTGCGATATGCGCGTTTCCTGCTCCATATACGGCGGTCCGCCCGGCGCAGGCCTGCCACCCGGGCCCGGCCCCTGCCCCGGCATCTGGCCAGCCCCCGGGACTTGGCCGGGGCCTTGCCCCTGCCCTGCCCCCGGCCCTTGGCCATAGCCTTGCATAGGCCCCTGCCCTGGCGCCTGGCCCTGCCCCGGCCTCATGCCGCCGCCCGCCGGGCCCTGAGCCCCGGCAGCGACCGCAACCGCGCCGCCGCTCTGCATATCGCCATATACGTACGCGTCCTGGCGGCCGTAGTCGGCGCCGCGCCGCGCGCCGTCCATGTCCGCCGGAGCCTCGTCGTCGCGGATTTCATCGATCCTGACCAGCATGCACGTCATGTTGGACGCCGGATCGCCTTTCACAGCGTCGTACATGATGGCGCCGTTGACTGCTGCCAACTCGTCGTCCATCGATAAATAGCTATCGATGTTTTCCTCCCCGATAGCCAATACCACCGATGTCGTACACAGCATGTAAACGTCGCCTTCCCTGGGCTCGAAAATTTCCGACGACCTGCCGCCATATGGCTTGGCCTGCGAGCTCCGGCCCCTTTCCTGCTGGGCCTGGGCGGCGCTCGGCGCCCTGTTCAACGTGACGCTGACTTTTTTATTGCCCCCGGAAAGCACGCGCAAAGAGCCGCCCCGGTACATAAACGCCTCGCATTCGCCCTGCGCGAGGATTGAGCCCTTTTTCTCGCTCAATATAAAGCCGGCTGTGGAAAACCCCTTTTTGCCGGGCTCCTGCTCCTCCGGCCCGGGCGGCGGCTCCACGTCGTCGTATTCGTCGTCCTCGTCGTCGTAGTCCCTTTCGTCGGCGTCGATGAAATCGTCGTCTTCGTCGCCTGTGGAAGGCTGCTGGCCTGTGGTCCCGCCGGAAAATTCGTCTTCCAGATCGTCTGAATCACCGGAGAGCCCGTCGTCTTCGTCGTCCATATCCTTGCCGGCGTACGTGACGAGCCTTTTGTCCAGCGAAGAGAGCTGCCTGTCGGCGCCGGCGCCTGCGCTGTCGCCTGTGCCCGCGCCCTCGGCGTACCCCGCCGTATCGTAGAGCAGATCCTCCGTGCCGATAAAACACTCGCCGAGTATTTCGGTGTTGGACTTTATGTCCCGCGAGCCGGTTTTTAATTGTGAATGGAGTTTTTTAAGTTCCTTGATCCCGGAAACCGATGTGTTCAGACTGTCTGTAATTCTGGTGTCACAGACCGCAAAAAAGAAATTTCGATCCAGATCATTAATCGAAACATGTGAATTATCGAGCTCGAAATCGAAAGGTTGACGGCCATCCAACAAGAAGTTACCGGTATTGGAGGTGGAATCCTCTCCTCGGTGCGTAAATGCCGATGCACTAATCCTTTGCTCAACGCCCATATCCGTCTTTCTCCTTTGTATAAAGTGCTGCCGTTTCCTCTTAAGTAATATATTGATTCATTATACCTTGATTATATACATGTTTCAATACAGTTGTAAATACTTGCTTATGATATTTATGCAAAGTTATGACTAAGGGTTGTAAACGGGTTATTATTATGCGATATTGCTGTGCGCTACCTTAAGCTATAAAAGGGTAATGCAATCATTGGTTTAGTTTAAGGTCGTGGTTTATGTCAATCCAAGGGCTATATAAAGGCTAACCAAAGGCTAATCTAAGGCTAACCAAAAGCCAACCAAAGGCTAATCAAGGTATATCTAAGGGGCATGATTAAGCGCCGGGCAGGCGGGCAAGGTTCTCCGCCACTTTGTCCCTCGCGTCTTCGTACGCCTTAAGCTTGCGTTTCTCTTCCTCTACAACGGCGGCGGGCGCCTTGCTGACAAAGCCTTGGTTTGCGAGCTTTTGGGACGCGCGCCCTATTTCCCCCGTCAATTGGGCCAATTCCTTTTCAAGCCTCTTTTTTTCAGCCGATATGTCGACCAGCTCGCCCAGCGGGAAGAACGCCTCTATACCGCCTGCGACAAGCGCGACGTCCGTGACGGACGTCCCGGCCCTGTCGCCCTTTATTTCAAAGGTGCGCAGCCCAGCCAGTCGCTCGATGTACGCCCGGCCTTCTTCCAAGCTACATGCAAGCGCCTTGTTGGACGTAACGAATGCGCCGCTGATTTTCCGGGACGGCGGCACCGCCATTTCCGATCGCATGTTACGGATAGAGTGGATCACCTCAATCACAAACGACGTGTTTTCCGATTGCTCTTTTGCCACAAACCTCGCGTCGTATTTGGGCCACTCGTCAACCATGACGCTGTCCTTTTGGCCCGCAGCAGCCATCATGGACGCCAGCTCCCCCTCGCCCTCTATGCCCTCACAGCGCGCCAGCGCAGAATAGGCTTCTTCCGTTATGAACGGCATAAATAGATGCAGCATCTTCAACGACTGCACCAAAACATAACGCAATACCAGTAGCGTAGAAGAACGTGCGGTCGCTGTACTTGTCTGCGTCAGATTTGGTTTTGCGAACTCGATATACCAGTCGCAAAACACGTCCCATATGAAGTCATATATTTTTTGAAGCGCGATCCCCAGTTCGAACTTTTCCATGTTTTCGGTGACTTCGCGGACGCATTCGTTCAAGCAGGACAGTATCCATCGGTCGACCGACGTCAGGTCCTGGTCGCGCGCAACCGCAGGCGTTTTCGCATCGGCTGTGGCGGTTACGCCAACGGCGGCAGTGGAGCTGATAGCATCGGCAAAGCCGACGGCAGCAGCGGAGCTGATGTTCGATAGCTGCGTGATGACATAGCGTGAGGCGTTCCAGAGTTTGTTGGCAAAATTCCTCGCCGCTTTTACCTTGTCCTCGGAAAAGCGCAGGTCGTTGCCGGGGGCGTTCCCAATCGTCAGCGCAAACCGCAGAGCGTCAGCGCCGTAAGCGTCCACAATGTCCATCGGGTCTATGCCGTTCCCGAGCGACTTGCTCATTTTTCGGCCCTGTTCGTCGCGGAGCATGCCATGTATATAGACATGCTTGAATGGCTCGGCGCCTGTATGGCGCACGCCGGAAAATATCATCCGCGCCACCCAGAAGAAGATGATGTCGTAGCCCGTCACCAAGACGTCCGTCGGGTAGAAATATTTATATTCCGCTGTTTCCTTCGGCCACCCCATCGTCGAAAAAGGCCACAGCGCCGACGAAAACCAGGTGTCGAGGACGTCCTCGTCCTGTTTGAGCGCCCCTCCGCACGCGCCGCATTTACCCGGGTCCTTTTCTGCGACGACGACTGCGCCGCATGCGTCGCAATAGTACGCAGGGATGCGATGCCCCCACCAGAGCTGGCGCGATATGCACCAGTCCTGGATGTTCTCCATCCAGTTGTAGTATATCTTTGAAAATCGCTCGGGCACAAAGCTGGTCCTGCCCTCTTTTACCGAGGCAATCGCGGGTTCGGCAAGTGGCTTCATCTTAACGAACCACTGCTTTGACATGATCGGCTCTATGATAGTCTGGCAGCGGCTGCATTCGCCGATGTTATATATATGTGGCTCAATTTTGTCAATCAAGCCCTGTGCCTGCAGATCGGCCACCACTTGCTTGCGGGCGTCCTCGCGGGCGAGCCCGCCGTAAGCCCCTGCATTGGCGTTCATAAAACCTGCATCGTCGATGACTACGATTTGCGGCAGCCCGTGCCGCAGGCCGACCTCGAAATCGTTTGGGTCGTGGGCTGGCGTTATTTTGACGGCGCCGCTCCCCAGCGAGCTGTCCACATAGGCGTCCGCGATAATGGGTATCTCCCTATCCATCAACGGCAGCATGACCTTCTTGCCGACATAGCCTGAATATCGGGGATCGTCCGGGTTAACGGCGACGGCTGTGTCGCCCAGCATCGTCTCCGGCCTCGTCGTGGCCACTGTCAAGTAGTCGCCGCCCGCGCCGATGACCGGGTAGCGCAAGTACCAAAACTGCCCGCTGTGCTCTCTGTACTCCACCTCGATGTCGGATATAGACGTTTTGCAACCGGGGCACCAATTGATGATCCTCTCGCCCTTGTATATCAAACCGTCTTCATATAGCTTGACAAACACGTGTATGACCGCTTCGGAGAGCCCCGCGTCCAGCGTGAAGCGCTCCCGCTCCCAGTCGCAGGAGCAGCCCAGCCGCTTCAACTGCTCGACAATCCGGCCGCCGTACAGCCTTTTCCATTCCCACGCACGTTCAAGGAAGGCGTCCCTGCCGAGATCGTTTTTTGAAATGCCCTCAGCTTCCAGCGCCTCGACGATTTTCGCTTCCGTTGCTATGCTGGCATGGTCGGTCCCAGGCATCCACAGAGCCGAGTAGCCCTGCATCCTGCGCCATCGAATCAGTATGTCCTGAATTGTGTTGTCCAGGGCGTGCCCCATGTGGAGCTGGCCGGTGATGTTGGGCGGGGGGATAACAATAGTATATGGGATTTTGTTTTTGTCTATTATTGCGTGGAAGTACCCTCGCGAGAGCCATTCCTTATAAATGCGCTCCTCCACGTCCAGCGGGGCGTACACCTTGTCAAGCATAAAAAACCTGTCCTTTTAAATATAATGAATCCGCGCCTATAATTGTACCAGAAAAAAAGGCAGCGTACAAAAAATCGCATAGAATGCGAATTAAAGGGATGCGAAAGCAATTCATCCATTTAAATGAAGCTGTTTTGTCAATTTGTTAATTTTTTAAAGATTGATAAATAATGAGTAAGCAAAATAAAGAGTTAACAAACCTTATTTAACATATGTACATTGAAATTTATTTGTGGACGCGGATGCGGTCAATCAGGTCGTCTAATTCTAAATTGTAGGGCAGTTGGAATGTACCGTCCAGGATTTCGCCTGTGAGCCCGAGTTCCCCAAGGCGGGCAATGAACTCATTCGTGCTCTGGATCAAGCCCAGGTTGTATAGTTTGTTGGCTACGGACGTCGCCGTGTCGCCTCGCACAATCGTTAGCGTCGCGACTTCGCCCGGCGCTGCCGTTGTAGCTATAGCTGTGGTGGTGGTTGATGAAAGCGTAGAGGTTGTTGTTGGCGCCGTTGTGGTTGGCGTTGTCGTAGTTGGCGCCGTTGTGGTTGGCGTGGTTGTGGTTTGTGACGTTGTTGTGGCGGATGCTGTGGTTGTTGTTGCAGCAGTAGTTGTTGTTGTGGATGCTATTGTTGATGTTGTGGTTGATGCTGTCGTTGTAGTTGTACTTGATGCCGCAGTTGAGATTGTGGTAGGGGCTGTCGTTGTGGTTGTTGTTGGTGTTGTGGTGGGCGCTGTTGTTTGCGTTGATGTTGACGCTGTTGTTACGGTGGTGGCGTCTTCATCTGGCGTCGATCTTGTTGGCGTCACATCGGTCGCTGCGGCGACTTCGGCTGCTGCGGCTATTTCGTTCGCCAGGGCGAGCATTTCGTCCTCTATGAAAATGATTTCACTGTTTGAGATTTGGCGCGGCGCGTTCCCGTCCAGCAATATGACGCGTTCTTCCCTCAGTGGCAAGCGGATCCCACCGCTCGCGTCGACGCTGGAGACGGACCCCAAGGCTGCGCCTACAGAACCGCCTACATCCTGTGAGCTGTTTTTGGTGTCCCCGTCATTGGAAAACAATAACAAAAAAACAATCGAAGCGCAGACGAGCCCTAACCCAAAGCCCAGCAGCACATTCCTTAAACTAATTCCCCTCATATAAACGCCATTCGCGCAGCCCGAGGATGAGAGCCACTTCGCCTCGGCCAATATCCAGTTCCTTGGCGATTTCCGCTTCGTCCATGCCTTCCTCGAATCGGCGCGTCACTTCCATAGATTTGCTGCTGCGCGAAACAAGTGCATTTCGGCGGCCACTTCGCGCGGCGCTTATATGCCCCGCCCTACTATTGGGAAATACGATAAGCGGCGCAAGCGGCGCCACTTCATCTGTGACAGGCGCGTCCGTCTTAAATATTTCATCCGCCGGCTCGCCTGCATCGGCAAAGCCGCCCGACTTCATGTTGATATAATGCCTGATTGCGCTGTTTTTATAACGGCGACCTGTGATCCCTACGCTGCTTCCGCGCACACCTGTGTGTGTGTTCGCACCCGTGTGTGTGCTCGCATTTATGCGCGCGTCTACACCCGTGTGTGCGTTCGCATTCATGCGCGCGTCTGCAACCGTGTGCGCGTCAGCACTCATGTGTGCGTCTGCTTCAGAACCTTCGTCGCCATTGAATGTTGTGGCTTCCGCGACCTCTATGGTTATTTCTTCCCTCTCGGCTTCATCGTCTTCCACTGACTCTTCGGTTTCATAGTCTTCCACAGCCGCTTCTGCCGCCACATCCCCTGCGGCTTCCACATCCGCTTCAGCCGCCACATCCCCCACGGCTTCCCAAGCCGTATCGTCCCCTTCGGCGCCAACGCCGTCGTCATCGTCGCCATCGTCGCCATCGGCTTCTTGTTCATTATTATCAAGGGATTTGCCGAGCTTGTCAAGAAACACTTCGGCTTCGCTGTTCTTGCGGTCGATCCTCTCTAACAAGTGATTGGAGAAATTGTTGAGCTCGCTCACCATCACCTCAGCGTCGGCAATTATAGACCGCAATTCGTTCTTTTCCGCTTCCGCGACCAGGAGCAACTTTTTGGCTTTTCGCAAGTCCAGCGCAAACCACACGCTGGATGCGATCACGATCGCAAACCCTGTAACCAGTATAGTAATTTGAAGCGCACTGTTCATTTGTATTTTCCTACCCCTCCCAATGAAAAAAGCCGTGCCACTATGTCACAGCCTTATGTCTATATGCGGTTCGCCGCCGCTATTGCCGGCATCGCCGGCGCCGCCCTTGTTACCCAGGCTATTACCTTTTCCACTGCCTTTACCGCTGCCCTTGCCCAGGCTTTTACCTTTGCCCCTGTTTCTGCCCCTCTCGCGTTCGTTCGCCTCGCGCTCGCGATCCGTTCGCATCGTAACCGCCTGCACGTCCTTCTTTGCATGTACTTCGCGCGTATCGGCCTGTACCATGGCCCTGGTACTCTCTTCGCTCTGCTGCGTGGACAATAGCCGCTTGGCGCTCTCGCTGCCTTGCAGGCTGGCTATTTCCGTCATTTTAGGTATCGTGATTTGTAAATCGATTGGTCTCATATGGATTATGCTCCACATTTATCTGGCATCGGAATACCAGCATATAGCGTCAGTATAGCGTCAGTATAACGTTAGTATAGCGTCAGTATACCGTCAAATCACATCAGTATACCGTCAAATACCATCAGTATGCCGTAACGCGTATACTGTCCCCGTCACTTTTCAGCGTGCAGTGCTGGAGGTCTTCTTTTAACATCATGTTCGTATTGACTATAGATATTTTCACCCCGGAGTATATGACATTATCTACGCGGACATATCCATGCACGTGCTTTTTGAACGAAGCCTCGATTTCGTCGTGCTCCGTGCGCAGCGACGAGAGCTTGGCTGTCTGCTCTTCGAATATCTTCCGCGTCCTATCGTAAACTATCTCTTTTTGCGGCGTCAGCTTGATGCCCGACTTTTCCATGTTCGCAAACATATTAAGCGCCTGATCGACCTTCTTCTGTTCCGTCTCGAGTTGTAGAATCTCGTTCTTTATGTCCTTTAGCCTGTCGTTCTGCTTGGGGTCGGTGCCCACCTCGATCTCCGTCAGCGTGGCGAACTGCGAGCCGACCGTCACGGCCTTCACATACTCCCGCGCCTTGGAGCTGCCTCCGACCAGCAGGCCTTTCCTGCCAATCAGTTCAATGCCCAGGCCTGCCCTGACCGTGCTGTGCATTATGCACTCCGCCGTTATTTTTCCGTTGGCGGTTATCAAGCTGTTTTCCACATACTTAGCAAATATATCGCCCCCGGCGCGCAAAGCGCCGCCGCCCTGGCCGGTCATGCCGCCGTGCAGGATGATGTTGCCAAACGAGGTGATTTTCGCTTTTTCCACTAGCCCATATATAGTGACGTCGCCGCCGCTCTGTATCTCAAAGCCGCTCAAAACATTGCCTCTGACGGTCACGCTTCCGGGAAACTGTATATTTCCCGTGGAAAAATCCACATTCTTTTTAACTTCAAACTCCTGGATTACATCGATGTTCTTGCCGTTTCTCTTGATCTGCCCGTCGATGGATGAGAGCAGGGCGTCCCCGGCGTCGCTCGGCTGGGTGTTCCTCCCCCTGGGCATCTGCGCGGGCTTGCCGTTTCTCGCCGTCAGCACCGCGCCCAGCACGCTGCTGCCGTCCACGCCCAACGTGGGCTCATGCAGGCGGCACAGCGCCTCGCCCTTGAGGACGGGGCGGATGATGTTCATGTCGTAATAATCCACCTTGCCGTCGCCCAAAACCTTGGGCGCCATCTCGTCGTTGAGATCGAACAAATACTCGATAAACCCGTCTTTCCCATGCGCCGCCGGCTTGCCCTGCGCGATGAGGACGCCCGAGTCGTAGCTCTGGATTTCGACAATCCTGTCTATCTCGCTCTCGATGATCCCGTATGCGACTCTTTTATCCGCAAGCGCGGACATGATATCGCTGCGTTCCAATGTCTGCCCGGGATCCGGCCTATCTATGGAAAGATATGCGTGCATCCTGTCCTGGCTTACGCTTACCTTAATTTTCGCGGCGTCAAACATATTATATATCTCCGAAATATGACAAATGCTTTGACATGCTACCGCGCAGCTTGGCAATTGCCTTTGTGTGTAGTTGCGATATCCTGGATTCCGAAACTTTCATAATCTCGCTAATTTCTTTCAATGTCAATTCGTTGAAATAGTAAAAAGATATCACCGTTTTCTCTTTTTCCGACAATTGGTCTATTTCGCCTGCCAGCAAGTCCTTCAGTTCAGAGTATTCCGCCTGCTTGGCAGGGTTTTCGGATATGTCCTCAAACCCCGGGTCGTCAATATAGTCGTTGTTCTGCTCTACGGCTTCCTCAAGCGAAACAAGCGTGGAGACGCTCGCATCGCTGACAAACTTTGCGAATTCTTTCATGTTCAGGCCGAGTTTGTCCGCAGTCTCCTCGTCCGTGGGCGGGCGCCCGTATTCGAACTCCAGTTCCGAGTACGCTTTTTCTAAGTCCTTGCCTTTTTGCCGCAGCGATCTTGGGACCCAGTCCAGCTCCCTGATGTTGTCGATAATGGCGCCGCGTATCCTCAGCGACGCGTAGGTCTCGAATTTTACGCCTTTGTTCGGGTCAAATTTATCTATCGCGTCAATCAGGCCGAACACGCCGAAACTCACGAGGTCGTCGTATTCTAAGTTGGCGCCGAAATATATGTTCAAGCGTCCCGCCACATACTTTATAAGGTACGCGTTTTCTACGATTAGCACTTCGCGGATCGCCGGATCTTTTGTCAGCGTATACTGCTTCCATAGATTTTGGTGTTCTTTTGCTTCAATCGGCATAGATTACAACCTTATACATCGTCATCGTGGCCGCCGCCGCTGTCGCCGTTTTCATAGTAGCCGTTTTCATAAGCGCCGTTTGCGCCCGCGCCGTCGGTATTTGGACCATTCGTATATGAGCCGTTGGCGCCCGTTTCGTAAGAGCTTGGGCCATTTGCATTTTCGGCTATAATGCCAGAGGCTCCTTCGGGAGCGCCGCCGAACCCGCTGCCAGCCTCGCCACCGACTTCACCGCCGGCCGGGCCGCCAGCCCCACCGCCAGCGCCGCCGTTCATCGAGCCACCGTCAGTGCCGCTCACCGCGCCACCTACCTCCGTACCGCCTGCTTCCGCGCCTCCTGTTTCTGCACCGCCTGC
>WRLR01000072.1 GCA_009777515.1 Oscillospiraceae bacterium
CGTGGTCGCTGCTTGAGTCGCATCCGCCGCCTGCGTGGCTGCCGCCGTCGTCCCGCCGGTAGGCGTCCCGGCGCCCCCGCAGGCTGCGAACAGCATCACGAGCGCGCACGCAAATGCCAGTACAATCATTGTCAACGAGCGTCTTTTAAACATTGTAATCCCTCCTGAAATGATTATTTTATATAAATTATATTGCTCACATTTTAATGGCCCCCACCAATATGCCCTTGACGAAATATCTCTGTAAAAATGGGTACAGCATCATGATGGGCAGCATGGTTACCACAATGGCTGCCATTTTAATGCCGATTGGGAACAGCTCGATGCCGAGCTGGGAGACGGCCTCCGTGTCCAGCGTTCTGATATTGTTTACGATGGAGCGGAGGACTACTTGCAACGGCCATAGCTTGTTGTCATTGAGGTAGAGCATAGGCGCAAACCACGAATTCCAGCGGTCGACAGTGAAAAACAGCGTTATCGTGGCTAGCATGGGCAATTGCAATGGGAGCATGATGCGCGAAAAAATGACGACATCGTTGGCGCCGTCGATTTTCGCGCTTTCTTCTAGGCTCTCGGGAATTTGCTCAAATGAGTTTTTAATGATTATCATATAGAAAACCGAGACGCCGCCCAGCAAGATCACGCCGTGCAGTTTACCAATCAGGTTCAGCGACCGCATCAATAAATATTGCGGTATCAAGCCGCCGCCGAAAAACATCGTAAAGAGGACGAGGCTAAAAAACAACTTCTTGCCGGGGAACGACTTCCGCGAAAAAGCGTAGCCCATGCACACCGTGAGCAGCAGGCTGTACGTTACCCCGAAGACAACCAGGATGAGGGTGTTTTTATATCCGGTGAAGATCATCCTGTTGGTAAATATCACATAATAGTTGTCCAGCACTATCCTTTTGGGAATGACCATCGCCGGGTTGAGGATATATTCCTTGGGCGTAACAAAAGATGAAATCACCCCGCTATAAAACGGAATGAATATCGCCGCGCCAAATAACATTAGAAAAGTGATGATTATATAATCAAATAACCCAAGCCGTATAAGCGGCTTCCTCCTAGTATAGCTAACTTGCTTTATTTGTTGATCTGTTTGACTCATATACACCTCTTTAACGGAACAGACCGCTGCCGCTTATTGTACGCACGACGCGGTTGGCAAGTATCAGCATGATGAAGTTAATGACCGACTTGAACATTCCCACCGCTGTGGAAAAGCCGTAGTTTGGCGGGCTTTCAAACGTAATACGGTATACATATATGTCGATGGTCTCGGCGACTGGGCGGACGACCGGGTTCTGCATGTTGAATATCTGGTCGAAGCCCCCGTCCATAATCCCCCCTACCGCCAGAATGAACAGCACAGTTATGGTGGGCAGGATGCAGGGCAATGTGATATGCCAAATGCGTTGGAGGCGGTTCGCACCGTCGATGACAGCCGCTTCGTACAGCTCCGGGTTTATGCCTGCGATGGCGGCGAGGTAGATGATGCTCGACCAGCCCGCGCCCTTCCAAATGGACGTGGAATAGAGTATGGGCCGGAAGATGCTGGTGTCGCCGAGAAAAGCGACTTTTTGGCCGGTCAGCATATGTATAATCGAGTTGAGCGGCCCGCTGGAATCCATAAAAGAGAGCAGTATGCTGGACACTACGACCCATGACAGGAAATGCGGGAACGTAAACACCGTCTGGAGGACGCGCTTTAGCTTGCGTAGCCGCAGCTCGTTGAGCATCAGGCTCAGCAAAATGGGAAAGGGGAACTCAATAACCAATCGGCTGAGGCTGATAATGATGGTGTTCGTAAACGCCTTAAAAAAATCGGGGCGGGCGATTAAGTTTTGGAAGTTAGTCAGCCCAATCCAGTTGCTGCCGAGGATGCCCAGCCCCGCGTTATATTGCTTGAACGCCAATTGAAGGCCATACATGGGCCCATAACTGAATATAAAGATGAACGTCATCCCAGGAAGCAGCAGCAGATATATGAACCGGGCGTCCCAGCATTTTCGCAGATATTTGCGCACACCCACCCGAAAACACCTCCCTCCACGTTTTTCCGAAAACATAAATGAAAAAGAGCCGAACGTACCTAATGGATTGATAATGCCATAAGCGTTATATGAGTCGAGTGTTTCGGTTGTGTCGAAAGCATCGAAGGCATAGATAAATAATCGGATTCATTATATTTGGTTGGGATTACATTATATCGTTAGTTAGCAAGCATAAATCAACTATTATTTTGATATATTACACGAATAATAGAAAAAATGCAAATACTTTTTCATTAGGAACACTAATTAATACCGTTTAAGGAATGGATAAGTAGTATGCCTCGCCATAAATACCTTACAGGTATGGCGGTAGCTGATAGCCATATTTTAACTAATTCGGGGCTTGGTTTATATAATCAATTAACCTTTCACTACCCAATCATGGAGGTCAGGGTGTTTTTCTTTATCTATTTTAATATTTGAATGTTCATCGGCTTCAACTGTTTCGATGGGGATTCCTTTACGATGCAAGGCCGCTTTCATCCATTCGTTCTTAGAGATGGGGTCTATTTTCTTTAAAGAGATAGGGATTCCATTTTCCCGCAATACGGCGCGTATAAATGTATTTATTGCTGCCGTAGGCGTTAAGCCGATTTCATCACATATATATTCAAACCGTTTTTTCGTTTCGTCATCAACGCGTACAGTAATTGATGCTATTGACATAGTAATGACCTCTTTTTAATGTTTGTACCTTTATTAAACATTATTAAATGTAAGTAGTTTATCGAAAGTCAAATCTATCCGCGTTGATATCGGTTATTATTTTTTCGTTAACAGTTCCATTTGAGTTTCGCGGGATTTGGTTCGTTTTCTACGGCTATGGCGCGGAGGGCGGCTGTGTAGTCTAGGCAGACTTCCTCTGCGATTTGGGCGTATTCGTCGTCTGTTGCAAATGGCCCGATACGGTCATAGGCGACAGCTGCCGCTGCATAGAAGAAAAGCCCTAATGAATGTGTCAAAGTGTGGACAACGGCAGAACCTTGCCCGACAGCCCTTGCTGCGGCCTGCGCGATGGGGTTGTCGTCCAGTTCGCGGGCGGCGGTATGGCACTCATTCAGTATGATGTTTTTAACGATAGGGAATTTCACAGTGCCGTCAAGATAATCATGGGCGGCGTTCACGGCATTGCGCGGGCGCGTGTCATCCGGGCAATGCTTCTCAAAAATGGGGAGGACTTTTTTTTCGGCATATGAAAGGCACCACTTGCGGATAGTGTCTTTGCTTTGTGTGTCAATCAGATTTCGTAGCATAATACATGAAGGGGCGTTCACATCGCCCAGCATTTTTCGTAACTTCATTGGCACTGTCAGCTTTCCTCCAGCTCTCTCTTTATCAGTGATTCCGATATGTGGAACGTTTCTTCATCAGTGTGTGCTTTGACGAGCTTTCGAACACGCCACTGACCAAATTGCCAGCCGCGCCAGCAACCGCGCCATCAACCGCGCCATCAACCACATCACCGACCGCTCTATCAAATACGCTACCGATCACTCCATCAACTACGCTACCGACTACTTAACTGGTCGCGCCGATGATTATATGCTTAATTTATTTTTTACGTATTCCATGTTATGCAGCGCGGAGGCGTCCGGATTCTGCTCTGACGCCGGGGACTCGTCTTCGACCATAATCCATCCGTCATAGTCTGACGACGCAAGATCGGCCGTGACCTTTACAAAATCGATGACGCCGTTGCCCATCAGCGCCCACCTGCCGTCGGCTGCCATGTCCTTGTAATGGACATGGTTGATAAATTCGCGATAGGTTTTAAACGTTTGCTCAACGTCCATCCCGCCTTTGGCAATGTGCCCCGTGTCCGCCGCAAACCCGCATAAACTGCGATCGAGGCCATCAAGCATTATTTTATAGTCTTCCGCTGAGCGGAACACGGAACCTGCGGGGGAGTTGGGGTGAAAAGTGCATGTAATGCCTCTGGCGGAGGCCCGCGCGGCGACCGCGTTGACGCAGCGAATTGCGTTTCGCTGGCGTTCGCGCAAGGAATCCCTATTGTCGCCGGGATACTGGCACAGCGAAAGGAGTGTACCGGGGAACCGCCCCAAATACCCGATTATCTTTTCTGCTTCAGCCTTTTCAAATTTATTTTCTTCCGTGTCCCTCCATGGCAGTACAAGACAAAGGGCACCGAGGCTAAGCCCATTTTGGGCCAAGCCATCCGCGAGCATATCGCCCGAATTGTAGTATTCCCCCAGCATGCATGTCTCTGCCTCAACGCCTTCATATCCCGATCGGCCGATCACATCGATGATATGCCCGAGCTTATTTTTATATGCTTCATAGCTCATCTGCCATGAATATGTCTGACATCCAAAACGCATTTTATTCATTTATGCAACCCCGCTAAACAAGTTCTTTACGGTTCTTTAATACAAACCCCGCTTACGTTAATTTTCCAGTATGCGCTTCAAATAGACCAATCCCTCCGCGCCGTACTGTTCCGCTTCCGCGCAAAAGCAAAAATCGACGCACCACCATGGGAAAGCCCGCATCGCTGGGTCCATCTTATCGATAAACGACTTAAAGTCTATGTTGCCATGGCCGAACGGCGCATGGGTGCTTGTCGTATTGTCGTGGAGGGTGCCATCGGAGTCAACGAGGTGAAGATGGCCTATTTTCCCGTGCAGCAACTGCGCGTATTCGATGACCCCGCCCGGCAGAAGCTGCTTGTCCCCCGTATGCCGCGCGCCGACTACCGCCCCCATATAGGCGTGGCTTGTGTCAAAGAGCACCTTGAAATTATCATGTCCTACCGCATCGACCAGCGCGGCCACCTCGCCCGGCTTATTCAGCCAGAACCCCGGTTCGAACTCCCAGACGAACGACACGCCTTCACGCCCCGACTCTTCAGCGGCTATGCGCCATGTATCCGCGAGCCTCGCAAAACGCTCGCCATATTCGCGCTCCGATAACGCTTCCGGCGGGCTGACCGTGTCTACCCTAAGCGTGTTGATGCCGCACCCTGTGCAAAAAGCGAGGCATTTGCGGAATATGCCGAGGTATTCATCCGCCCCGGCTAACGGCGGGGGCGCCGATGCGAAATCGGGGGCGTATCCCGAAATCCCAAGGCCGTAGCCACCGACCATTTTCACCAGCTCCCGCTGTTTTTGCAGGGAGTCGTAATCGTCCTGATGGGGGTGGGGCCTGAAACCGTTGATTTCGACGCCGTCGTACCCCGATTTGGCCGCGTATTCAAGAACGCGTTCGAACGGCCATGGGTCGCGTTCAAATGGGCCAAAGGCAAACGCCCATGATCCTATGGAAATTTTCGGCATATTGCTCCCTTTCCGATTCCGCATAATTTTATGCTTAATGATTTGTTTAATGACTATCTAAGACTATCTAAGACTATCTAAGACTATCTAAAGCGCCGCATAAATTCGATCGTCCGGCTGTTGAACTCCTCAAGAAACTCCCAATGGTGCGCGTGCGCGCCGCCCTTAAAGACAAACAACTCCGAGCCTTGGATTTTTTCCTCCAGAATTTTCGCGAATCGCACCGGTGTGAAAATATCCTCGTCGCCCGCCGTAATCAACGTGGGCGCGGCTATCCGATCCAGCCGATCAAGCGTGTTGTGGCCGATGCAGGCGTCGCACTGCGCGGCAAACGCGTGCGCAGGCATCGGATACAAATTTTTAGCGCCCGACTCCTCGCGGGAAATGAGATCGTCCATAAACGCCTCATGGTATGACGGCGTGAATATCCATAATTGCAGCATGCGCGTGAACGCTGTGGCATCAGCCGTCTGGTTCATAGCCCTCAGCATTTCAAAAACGCGCGTGCAATAATTGTCGCATTTGGCCCATGTGCACACAAGCACAAGGCTCTTAACCAATTCGGGATGCCGTATCGCAATTTCCTGGGCAATAGCCCCGCCCATAGAGATGCCCGCAATGTGCGCGTTATTTATGCCAAGCGACGTCAAAACGCCGGCGGCGTCCTCCGCCAGCATCGCGGTAGTGTAAGGCCCGGCTGGCTTGCCCGATCGGCCGGCGCCACGGTTGTCAATGATAATGCACCTAAAATACTTTTCGTATTCCAATACATGCGGCTCCCACAGCGAACCGTCAGCGCCGAGCCCCATTATTAATAGAAGCGGGGGACCGGAACCGCGCTCCTCGTAATAAACGTCGATTCCGTTACATTTGATTTGCGGCATTTTTAGACCCCTCTCATCAAATTAATCGTTAAAGTAAACTTAATACAATAATTGCCCCTTATTTTACACATTCGAATTATTTTACCATATTATTTTCAAACAATGTAAAATCCGTATCTGTGTGTCAACAGCGTTCACTAAATAAATGAAACAATCTGCCTGATTGTTGGTAAATAGTAGCGGCTGCTAATTATAACACCAGTTATTATACCAGCAGCGGAGAGGGCTTGTTCGCTATGCCGGAGATTGTGCTTGGGCTGGATGTCGGCTCGCGGAATATTAAAGCTGCGTTTGTGAAGCGCGGCAAGCGGCGCATGATATTGGACGCTGGTGTAATTAAAACGCCCGATGGCAGCGTGCAGGAAGGCGCCATTACGTATATGGACGCTGTCGCTGACGACATTAAAGCATATATCGCACAGACCGGCATCAAGCCGGACGGCCTTGCCGTCAGCATCAATTCGCCCGATATCATAACGCGGAACCTCACCTTCCCCGCGCTATCGGATGCGGAGATACCGCCTGCGGTCAAATACGAGATATTGAAGCTGTTCCCGACTATAAAAGATACGCATGAAATTACGCAAAGGATCATTTCGAAAGACGCGTCTTCTGTGTCTGTATTGGCTGCGCTGTGCCCCCATGAGCTAATCAGTTCGTATCAGGAGCTGGCCGGGCGTCTCGGGCTTCCGCTTCTCTATGCGGACGTGCGGGCGGATGCGCAGGCGAAGGCTGTCGCCGGGTATTGCGTGGGCGCGGGTGCGGGCGGTAGCGGGGGCGGTGGCGGCGGCGGCGAGGGCGTTAGTGGGGGCGGCAGAGGTAGCGGGGGCGGCGAACAGGGCGACAGGAGAGGCGAACAGGGCGACAGGAGCGGTGCAAGCGGCAGGGGCGGAGGCAATAACTGTGAAGGCGGGGGAGGAAGCAATAGCGGTAGCGAGGGAGCGGCTACGGGCGAAAGAAGTGTCGGTAGCGGAGGCGGTAGGGGCGGCGAACAGGGCGGCGGAGGCGGCGATCAAAGTGATAGGAGCGGCGGGGATACGGGGCTGTTGATAGATATCGGTTACCGAAATTCTTTGCTCAGCGTTGTCAGCGGCGGTAAACTCGTCCTGTCCCGATATATTATGAACGGGTCGGCGCTATACGACAATATGGCGGCGGAAAAATCGGGCGCGGCTAGGGAAGACATTGAGCGCGCGCGACTTAGCGGCGATTTTTCGAAAATTGCCATGGATCCGTATGATTCGGAAAGCGTGATGAGTATGTGCTTTTCGGATATAGTCGAGCAAATAACCCAAACCGCTAACCATTATATGAGCGGTATATCCGGCGAAAAACTATCATATGTCGCCGTTGTGGGCGAGGGTGGCCTCATTCCCGGCATTGTCGAATATTTTGCGCAATCACACAGCTTGGCGGCGCGCGAGCTTAGGCCCTCGGATGAAGCAAGCGCTGCCTGTCGGGCGTTGATGAAAAACGAGAACCCGAATATGCTGCTCGCTGCAGTTGGCGCGGCGCTCGCGGGCGCAGGAATTAGAGATCGGGGCCGGGACATGGAAATGAATTTCGCCCCGGCGCTCTCCAGCGGAGCGGGTGGGCGGCAGGGCTTCGTATTCGGGCGCTTAACGGCGGCCGTGGCTGCGGCAATCCTGATTGCCGCTGTGTCAGTCGCTGCAGGCTTGTATTTTATAGCCGATCAGCGCCGGAACACAGCCGAAGCAGTGAGCATCGACGCACAAATCTCAAGCGATACACAAGCGGCTGAACACGGCGAGGCTGTATCGATTGCACGCCGGAAGCTATCGGCTTTGAGCGCCGTTGCGGATGCTATTGATGCGCGAAGCGTGAGGGCATCGGAGCTATTGGACGAATTGACCACGCAGGCGCCGGAAAGCCTTTTTGTCATCAACTTTAGCATGGCGGACGCAAACAGCGCGGCGCTGAGCGGCAGGGCGAGGGATTACGGGAGCGTTTCGGAATTTGCATCAACGCTCAGGCAGACCGGTTTATATGACAGCGTGCGTATCAACTCCATTTCCGCGAACGAGTCCGTCTCCGACGCGCGCAACGATTACAGTTTTACCATGACTATAACTTTTGTTACTAAATAACAAAGGCAGGCTTTAATATAACATGGCTAAAGCAAGAATATTTAAAGATGGTGCAGTGGGTGCGGGCATTGGCACAGGCGAAGGCGCGGGCATGGGCGCAGGTATAAGCATGGGCATGGGCACAGGCATGGGTGCAAGCTCTGGAACGGGCGCAGGCGCGGGAATGGGCGCGAGCGTAGGTTCGGGCTCGGGAATGGGTGCGGGCATAGGTTCGGGCGCGGGTGCGGGCGCGGCCGCCAAGGCCGGCGCGAAGGCCGGCGCCAGGGTTATCCCCACCGTAGAATTTATCATCGCAACGCTGATCCTGCTTTTCCTCGAAGCGTTTTTGCTATATCACTTCTTTGTTGGGCCCCGGTTGGCTGCGGCGGCGTTGGCGCAAACGGAGCTGGCGGCGCGCAGGGTCGCGTTGCAAAACTATCTGGACGAAAAGGCCGACATTGACAACCGCGACGCGCAACTGGGCGCCTTGCTGGAGCAAATCGAAACTGCGGAGGGTACGTTGCCGCCCGCGTTGCATAATGAGGATATCGCCCGGATGATTGGCGGATTCGCACGGGAGCATAACATCGTGATAGAGTCCGTTTCGTTCTCCGAAAGGCGCTTGGCCGATCCGTATGTATATGCCGCAAGCGCCAGTAGCGAAGGCGCTGCGGGAAATGCCAACGAAAACGTCGGTTCGGGTTCGGGTACGGGTTCGGGCGCGTATGTTTATGTGGTCGGTGTGGATGAATATACGGACGGCGCGGATGCCGGTGTAGGCGGCGCGTATTCTTATGAGTTCGGCGTGGATGCTTATACGGGCGGCTCGAACGAAGTTATGGGCGACGCGGATGGATCGCTGGCGGAGCGCTTGGCTCTGTTTGAGGACGGCTCGTCTTCCGACAGGACATTGAGTATCCAGGGCGTCCAAGTCAGTTTTACTTGCGAGTTCCACACGGCAGGCCCGTTTATCAATGCGTTTGAAAACAGCGAGCGAAAACTTCTCGTCAAGGGCGTCTCCCTTGCACGCATACAGGAGGGCGAGCTTAAAGGTACGCTGAACCTTGAATATGCCGCGCTGTCGCCGTTTGCGGAACAAAACCCGCCGATATTGACCTCAGGCGGCGCTGCGGCGCGAGACACGGCTGAGCAAGACGGGGTCGCGCAAGATGGAGTCTCGCAAAGCGGCATTGCACAGGGCGGGGGGCTGCAGGACGGCGCCACGTCGCCAGACAGCGCCGCGTCGCCAGGCAGCGCCGCGTCGCCAGGCAGCGTGGCGGCAAAAGAGAGTATTTTTAGCAAATACAATGGTTTTATTGAAGACAACGCGGATCCCACGATTTTGTTATTGTCAGAAGATGAGGATATCGACCCCGATTTTTATATAGTGCTCAAAGCCTCGTCCAGTAATGAGACGAAGGTGAGCTATGGCGTCTATCCTCGCGTTGAAACCGAACTGCGCTCGAATGTGAACAACGCCATCCGCGCGAAGCTCACAATCAGCGGGGACGAAGATCAGTTTGAGTATGTGTACTCGCTTGCATCGTACCAAAAAAGCGAAAAAAGAAAGCTACCGGCGACCGGAGGGACGATTCGGCTTAAAATCCTGTCATGCCAGAGGATCGGCGACAACGACAATGTGTCGATATTGCTCGACATAGATAATAATACCGATATGCCTTTTGAAATTGTCGTTGTGAACGACGATGTGCTTTCGCCCAGGTTTCACATCGGCTTGACAAAGGGGAACGTCAATGTCGTCACGCGATAGATACATTAATGCCCATAATGCCCTTGATGCGGCATGCCCACGGCGCGGCGTCGATGGTGGTGGAGGCATATGTGGCGGCAGTGGAGAAATTGATACTGACGCTGACTCTGATGCGGGTTTCACGATCATAGAGCTGATGGTTGCGTTCACGATTTTGGCGATAATATCGGGGTCGCTGTTTCAGATGTTTTTTGTGTCGTCGCGCAACAACGCGAGAGCTGTCGATATGGATATGGCCAATAGCCTGGCAATCACGGCAGTGGAACTATTCAAAGCGGACCCGGAGCTGGGCGGCGATCGCTTCGTTAAATACTACGATAGTCGCTGGAGAGAACTGGAACTGGAGTTCGAGCTGGCTGCCCCGGGCGCCGAAACACGCGCCCCCGAGGGCGCAGGATTCATTCTTGAGGCGGTGATGAGCGAGAGCCGGGACATCGGTCCGGAGCTTAACTATGTGTCGGCATCCGTTTCGCTCAGCCTGGATTCGACGCAAAATTATCGTTTGGTCGTCAATGAAAACGCGGGCGACGTCGAGGTGGTCTTCAATGGCGTCCCGCGGCGCATAGAAAAGTCACGGATTGGCCGCATTATTTCCATTAACATTGAATATTCCGGGGAAGGCGTACTGCCAAAGCATGTCGCCGTCGTCAACAGGACGGGCTATATGGTCAATATAAATGTGTTTGGCATACCGGGTTCGGGATACAACGTGGCGAGCGACGCCGCAGCGGCGGTTAGCGGCAGCGTTGCGGGGAGCGGTGGTTCTGTTGTTGGCGGCAGAGCTGCTGATGGCGGCGGTTCCGCAGTGGGTAGCGGTGCTTTGGAAAGCAGCGTTACTGTGGAAGGTGGCGGTGTTGCGGAAAGCAGCGGCTCGGCGGCCGGTTTTATCGAAGTCTCGCCTGTATCTGGTTCTATTAGCATTATGTACCTGAACGATCATGCGCATGCTGCCGACAGCCTGATGCGAACAATTGAGGTGAGTGTGCGGGAGACGCAGCCCGGGGGCGCGGAGCTCGCGCACGTAGAGGCTAAAAAATATATTCCCGGATAGTTTTGGAAAAATCGTGAAGGCGCGCAAAAATGCACATGGGGCGTACGGAACATCGTAATCGGCGGTTTTGTTGCGGCAAAGCAATTAAACTGCGAAACAATTACAAAAATGCGATTAAGCTGATAGGCACGGTAGGCAAGGCTGCGGGCCGCGAGGACGGCGCGGCCTTGATCATCGTGCTCACGATTATATTCGTGATGACCGCGCTCGGTGGCGTCGCGCTACTCGCCACCCTGACTAACCTGCGGATGAGCGCCAAATATTCCGGTTGGACAGCGGAGTATTACGCGCTCGATAGCGCCGCAGAGGAAAAAGTGCGCCAGCTCGACGCGCGGCTATCCGAAGCCGAGGGCTATGCATACGAATACATGCGCGCGCAGCACTATCTCTCCGGCGAGGACATACCGGTGATAACGGGTGACGGCGCGACAGATATAAATGAGAAAGCGCAAAATTTCATATACAACACCTGGTATAACAGTGTCTATGCACCGAGCTTCATCGTTGTGGGCGCCTCATCTGAAGGCGCCGCCGGAGGGGCGGAATTAATCGATGAGCAGCGCTATAACAGCCTATTCGCGCGTTTTAGCGGGGAATTTTATCAGCGGCTGTACTATTATTTCGCGTATAGGCTGGTTGCCGGGGATGTTAAAAACGGCGCTTTCGCGGGCATTGAACTGTCGCATGAAATGCTGGGATATGCTGGCATGTTGGATAATTACGGGCACGATCCGAATGGAATGACGGTGGGCATCGAAGTGACGGACGGAGAGGATGAATATGCGAAGCATGTTTCGGTGAGCGTGCGCGTCACCGCCCCGGTATACGGGCATGAAACGCGCACCGAGGACGTCCCGTTGCGGGCCAACCCCTTGTGGGCCGGCGCCCTGGCGGCGCGCGGATCAATTATTTTTGGCGCCGCCGACCCTGCCGCCGCCACCGGTGGCATCACGCGCATATACGGCGATGTAAGCGCTGTCGATTTTAACGAGTTTTACATAGATCAAAACGACTGGGCTCCGGCTGAAGGCAACGCATTCGGCGTCGCGAGCGACGGCGCCGCCGTCGAGATATACGGGAACGTTTATTCGCGCGGGGACTTGCATGTAACGGGCAGCGGAGGCAGCATCACTGTGCGTCGCTATGCCGCAGGACACTCTGACGATTATAAGAGGGGCCTTTTCGGCAATACACTGTATTTTGACACATCCGCTATGCCTGTGATGATCCAGCGCTACACGCAACCGGACGGAGAAGCGTGGGGCAGGGACTTTGTACCGTTTTTTTATCGCGACCACCTGGGCGGCAATATATATTGCAACAGCCTTTCAATCGAAGATGGCGTGTATAGCGCCTTCATTACTGTTGAGAACGGGCCTATACCAACCGGGAGCGGGACAAGCGGCGGCGGTACAAGCGGCAGCGGCACAAGCGGCAGCGGCTTGCATGACAGCGGTATGCCGGGCGTCGTTTGGACGTTTAACGATGTTCGCAACAGTGGCCTCGATTCGCGGATTACCATTGAGGGTAACCTGATTGGGCTCAGCTCGGACGCCATTTTTAACGATCACACATCGAGCAGCGCGGTGATCAACACCTATTATGAGAGCAGCACAATTGAGCTTATGGGCGCGATCATTGTGCCTGGCACGGCGTTTATGCAATTTGATGAGCAAAACGATATCACGGACGATAACACTTTATTCGAAACCGCCGAGAGCATATCCGCGTCGAACCAGGCCATCCTCAACGCGTATATGGAAAAGCCGTCGTACGATCCCGGTGTGCTTTATTATTACAATAGGTTCGCATTAAATACGGAGCGGGGGATTTCCGATATCTTTCTTGTCCATTATGAGGCGATCAACGATAAAACGCGCCATCTGGTCAACCGCCTGTCAGGCAGGATACCCGACACGGGTATTGTCGTCAGCGGCGCCCTTGAAGGCTATACCCGGGGCGCTGTAATAGCTGGGGACGCGTTTGGCGACAAAATGATGTTCGGGCCGCCGGGCTTCGGCGACATAGAGGGTTATAGGGAAATTGCGAATTACGCAGGAAACTACCTCGCCTATTCAGAAATAAAGGATTCGTTGGAAGCGGCCTACAGATTGAAAACTGAGTCGTTCGGGGCATCAGGTCACAAATTCGGGGACCTTGTAAAACTATCGGCGATTTTGGATCCCAGTGGGAAACTCTATCCCAACCTGGATGGGGCGATCACATTTATGGCGGGCGACAGCGTGCTGGAACTTGACGGTGAACTCAGTGGAATTGTATATTGCGCGGCCATGATGGACGGCAGCCTTCCCAGGCTCACGATACGAGGGGATGGCACATTCCGGGGCGTCATCATCAGCGAGGGCGACATCGTAATCGATGGCGCGCCGACCATTTATTATGACGAAAAACTCATTTCGAAGATATTACTGCGATACCCGGAAATCCGCGATTTCTTTTCCTCTGGTGAAATGGGTGAAACCGTGTACGTACGTATAATAGGCGTTGCGCAGGGCGTCAAAAAACTGGTAAAAGAACGCTATATGATTATCGATTGGAAACAATGGCAAGAATAAAGTACATGTTCTTTTTTCACCCAGGGGCTCCGGCCCCTGGACCCCAAATACAAAAATACTAATAAAGAAAAAAAAGGGTTTTTTTATGAAAATACGAATAGTTAAAGTGGTTTTTGTTTTTATAATTATTGCGGTTGCTTCAATGGTGACATATGTCTTGTACGCTACTGGTGGAGGGGCTGTATCGGCGGCGGCGCTTATGCTTGACGATAAATTGTTTTCTGACATTGGTTTAGAGGGTGAACAATCATATTTGGATGAGTTGCCTGTCGATGATCCGGATCCGGTTGGGCTGGGATCGATATCGCTTCTACCCGGTGTGGAAGATGACGCAGCGGATGGTGGCACAGTCGACGATGACACAGCGGATGATGGCGCAGTCGATGATGACGTAGCGGATGGTAGCGCAGTCGATGCAGACGAAGAGTTATATGACTTAGACGATGATGAGGATGTTGATATAAGAGAAGATGATTTCGGAATGGATGATGATGACGTCGGAATGGATGATGATGGCGTTGGCACGTTGTCAGGCTTGCTCTCGGAATCCGAGGATTTTGAATTGGAAGACTGGATGGCTGGGTTTGATCCCGACGCCAATTTTGGCGGGCTGGGCTTTGAGGTAGAGACCGGACCCGGCGTCGTCCGTATCAGCGTGCTCGATTTGGAGGGCGAATACATAGATGGCGTCGCCATTACGGAAAACGGCCTGCGAACCGAGGTGTCCACGGCGGGGGGCGCACCTTGCATAATTAATCAAATACCTTACGGAGAGCGTGTATATGGGGTGTATCTGACATATAATTTACATATCGAATCGATTGCAATAACAAAGTATGCAAAACATGCGGGCGCCATGGCGGGCGCCGATGTAGATGCGGATGCCGGCGCCGATGTAGATGCGGATGCCGGCGCAGACGCGGGCACGGATGCTGGCGAGGGCGAAGTTATCGGCGCGGGCGATCTCATGGAAGTAACGACACTGCTATATGAAGCGGAAGATGCCGAGTCCCTACCGCCCGTTAATATTACCGACGAGACATTGTATTGGGACATCACATTTGTGTTAAGCCAGAGCATGGATATAAGGGTAAGCTACTACATGGTTTCACCCAACGATCGATTTTACTTTATACGCAGCTCTATGCAATCTTCCGCAAATGACGAAACCCCTGAAAACGAGAATGAGAAGGAAGCAAATGAAATAGAAGCAAAAAAATATATATCGTATCGCATCAACACATTCAAAAACGCGCCGGTACGCATCGCTATCTATGTCGAAATGCCGGCGTTTAAAAACATCATAAACATCCGCGCTTTATGCGAAGGATATAATAGCTTTGACACAGATACTTATGATGCTGATACGGACGAAAACGCTGGCGACGGCGAAAACTTTGGTGAAAGCCATGGTGAAAGCTTTAGCGAAAGCGGCGGTTTAGGCATTGTCGCTTATGCAGGCGCCAACATGTCCGCCGACGATAGCGATCCGTATCCGCTATGGATTATTGAAGACGTATATGGCGATTTTATATTGCCGGACTGGACTTCGGTCGACCGCTCCAGCCAGCTCGTTTCGGACGACAGCGACATAGGTCCGGACAACAATGCCACGTTCATCCGTTATATGATTTTAACGCTGCCTTCAGCATATGAAGGCGCGTGGCTGAGGTTCAACTCATTTACACTGACGACAGACGACGGCGAAGAAATTGTTTTCGTCAACACCGATAAATCGGATTTGACCATTCAACTGGTGCCCGCCCCCAGGTTGCTATAACCTATTCAACTGCCCGCGCATTGGCGTGCAGGCCTATAAATACAATATATGCCGATTCCAATGACCATGTGATTCTTATGCCGTAATCATCCGTGCCGTATTCATAATATGCGAACATCGAGCCACTGTCGTCCGCGTAGACGGGCTCGCCGTAGACGTCGGCGATTTCCAAAATGGTGGAGCGCTCGTTGACAGAGCCTGGCAGTTCCAAAGAAACCTTCGTATTATGCCGGTCATAAGATAGCTCTGTGATGTAGCAATACTTCAAAGGCTGCGCCGCCTCGTCCGGATTAAACGCTGTCGTGTATAGTACCTGGTTGCTCCTACGCAGCTCAATCGTGCCGGAGCGCCCGCCCGCCTCCAGCATAGTATTTTCGTCGGACAAAAAAACCCATCCGTTTTTTAATAGCTCCGCCGCAGGCACGGGGAGGCTGTACAAATCGCCGCCAAACGCGCATACCATATCGCGCCAGTCCGTACCGAGACTGTTCGGTGGCTTATAATCGCTGATTCCGGCGGGCGGCGCCCCTTCGTACTCAGGCAGCTTGGCGCGCCTTGAAAAATTTTTATAGTTAATGTTTGTTACGCACATCGTGTCCGCGTCCAGTTCGAGTTCCAGTCCGGAATCATACTCGTTGTATTGCAAGCTGACGATCCCCCAGTTAAAGTCAGAGCGCTTGGATTCTTGCCCATATGCCTCAATAATCTCGTCGTAGCTTGAGCCGATTGTCACCCCGCACGGCAGGACGAGCCGCGCGCCGCTCGCCGCCTCGGCCTCGCCGAAGTGTAAAAGGCCCACGAAACAGTCGCTGAGGGCCATATCTTCCTCTGTATTGTTAATGAACCCCATATACACAACATTGCCGCCGTTGGCCATTTCAATAAACTCATATTTGCCGCCGCCGATGACCCTGTCTGTCAAATCGATTTTTCCGGCGGCCCAGCCTTGCTCCATAAATACATAATATGGGGCTGGAAGCGAGTAGATTACGCCGTTCAATTCGGCAGCAAAACTGTATACGTCGCCCGGCAGGGTGCTCGGTAGATATACGGGCTCGACGTCCACCGCCGCGCCGTCCAAAAGCCCACTAATATCAGCATCTGCGCCCTCGTTAGTAATCGCACCCCCTAGGTACGCGGGCATCTCACCCGCATCATCAACCGTGTCCCCTGGGTACGCGGGCGACCCGCCCGCATCATCAGATGGATGTTCGCCTTCCCCGTTACTGTCATTGGCGTTATTTGCCGCCGTAACACTATTAGCCGTAACGCTATTATATGTAGTAGCGCTTGAAGCGGCGGTGTGCGCTGCATCGCCACCCCCTGCTGTCGTACCACCGCTGCTTTCAGCTCGCCCCTCGCAGCCGCTAGCCACCGAAAACAGCGCAGCTATTAAGGCGAGCAACGTGGCAAAGATAATTATGTATCTGTATTTATATTTTTTGTTATTTTCTTCAGTCATTAAGTAATTCGCCAAGGCTGCATAGTGCAATCATATGCTTATAGTCATAAATAATATATAACCAATTTATTACATTATCAAGGCCAATGCCCAATAATAATTATTAGAACAATGATAAAACTAAAACTACAACTACTACAACCAAAAGCCCGATTGTGCGACTAGCATGTTGTACACGGACGACCGAGGGAACGCCTCCTACGGAGGCGGTCGTCCCTACGCTATATGATGCACGCCGAACGCTTCATTGTTAATCTTGTGCAATTCGGTATATAATTATGTCTGCGGCGCCGGTTCGTAATATCGGCCCGCTACATGAAATGATTGAGAGGAGAGGCGTCATGAAAACGATAAAAGACAAGCAAATACTGGTCGGTGCGGACTTCGCCGGATTTGCGCTAAAAGAGGCTGTTGTCGCACATTTAAAAGCGAAGGGCTGGACGGTTACGGATATCGGCGTCAGGTCCGCTGACGAGAAGAACCCGGAGATGTTCCACCGGATCGGCTTGAAAGTGGGCGCGAAGATATCTGAAAAGGAGTTTGAGCGCGCGCTGCTGTTCTGCGGCACGGGCATGGGCATCCATATCGCCGCGAGCAAATGCCCCGGCGTCCATTGCGCCGTGGTCGAAAGCCTTCCGGCGGCCCTGCGCTGCATAACCGGCAACGGTTGCAACATCATGTCGATGGGCGGGTTTTATGTGGCGCCCGCGACCGGCATAGAGATGGCGGACGCGTTTTTGGAACACAACCTTGGCGACGGCTACGAGGGCTGGGACAATTTTTACGAGTTCCACAAACTGGCCATCGACGAGCTAGACGCCTTCGATTATGACGAATTCAAGAAAAACGGGTTCGAGGTGAAGGCGATCGGCGAGGTAGAACTGGGGCCGCGCCCATAATACCACACTCTATATTCTCATATATCGAAGGAGTTTTTATGTTTGATTATGGCAAAATGCGTAAAGGCGACAGAGAAATAACGGCATTTAATGAAATATTGGACGTGCTGCAACGGGCGAACACTATCAGGCTGGGCGTCAACGGCGATCCGTATCCGTATGTCGTACCGCTTTCATTTGGGTACGAGGCGTTGGGCGGGGAAGCGGGCGCAGGCGTGGCCATATATATACACGGCGCCGCCACAGGGCTGAAACACGAACTCATAGCTCGCGACAACCATATCTGCGTCGAGGCCGATATATTTCACAGGAACGTTAAATATGACGCGGGCGAGTCAAGCTCGATAACCGTTGAATATGAAAGCTTCATTGGGTTTGGCACGGCAGAAATCGTTAAAGGCGAAGAAGCGAAAAAAGGCGTCGATTTGATGCTTGAGCACTATGGTTATGAGGGGTTCGAGTTCAATAAAAACGCGTTTGACGTAATGAACGTTTACAAACTGACATTGACACAGATTAAAGGTAAGCGTAATTTCGTGAGCGACGCTTTCCATTTATCGCAATAGAATAAACCATATGCTGACGGCATTCCATACCTTTGGGTGTACGCAAAATAATTATGAAACGCAAAAACTACGCGATTTGTTGCTTGACTGCGGGCATGTTGCCATCGAGGAGGGCGAGCCAGAACTCATCGTAATCAATAGTTGCGCCGTTACGGCTTCAGCGGAAAAGGGCGCGGATGAAATGGCCGGGAGGATGAGAAAAAAGTATCCGGAGGCGATTATCGCGCTGGTGGGCTGTTATGGCGAGGTACTGCTCAGAGGCGGGCAAACGTTCAAACATGCGGATATTGTACTTGGCAACAATAAATTTCAATTAATCGACGCGCTGGAAAAGCACCTCGCCGCCCCCGACGCCAAGTGCTCTCCCACAACCACGCGTTCACTCGCAACAACATGCCCGCCTGCAGCCACGCACCCACCCGCTACCACAGACCCGCCCGCAGCCACACTCTCTTCCTCTGCCACATGTGTGCCCGCAGCTTCGCAATCCACTGCCGCGCTATCCAAGTCTGCGCCCAGCAAACCATACGCTAACACGGCCCAGGCGTTTTTACATATCCAAAACGGCTGCGATAGCGCCTGTTCGTTCTGCATCGTCCCGGGGCTGCGCGGCAAATCCATGTCCGCGCCGCCCGGGCGCATCATGGACGATTTGAAACGGCTGCTTTCGCAAGGATACAAAGAAGTCATGATCGCCGGCATCAACATCGGTCTTTACAAAAGCGGGGTATATAGACTGATCGATATATTGTCGGAAATCAACGCAATTGATAGCCTTGAAGGCATTCGCCTCTGCTCGCTTGAACCCATGTCCCTTGACGCCGGGTTTGTCCGGGGTCTGCCGGGGATTACGAAACTGCGTCCGCATTTCCATATTTCGCTCCAAAGTGGGTGCGACAAAATATTGGCTCTGATGAAGCGAAACTATACATTTAAGCAGTATTATTCGCTCATTACGGCCATTCGCGGGGCAATTCGCGAAGCCGTCGGCGCGACGGCGGCGATATCTACAGATGTGATCGTGGGATTCCCCGGCGAGGGCGCGGGTGAATTTATTGAAAGCTGCGAAAACATTGCCAAATGCCAGTTCAGCGACATACATATATTTAAGTACAGCCCGCGAGCCGGAACGATCGCAGCGGGAATGCCAAACCATGTTTCGGCTCACCAAAAATCGGCGCGCGCCAATGTGCTCGAAGGCATAAAGATGCAAGCGTGCTATGATTTTAACAATCGTTTTATCGGCTCGACAGAAAGGGTGACCATTCAAAAGCGGCGCCCCGGCGTACCTGCTGAGGGCGTCACCGGGCATAACATTAAAATTGCCGTTTCAGGGCATATCCCCACTGACGCCGGGTACGTGGATGCAATTGTCACAGGACTGGGCAAAAGCCATGGTTCGCTAATCGGAAAATCTATAATATAAGAGCAGCACTTCAGACTTCGCAAAACAAACATGAGATAGCAAAATGCACAAAAATCTCGATGTTTCGTAGGTGCGACCGTTCCCGGTCGCTCGTGCTACGGTTAATATGCGCCACTTCATCGATCGAAATCAAATCTGTGATGTATTGCCAAGAAGGCAAATCTACTTTTTTGTAAGAAACTATAGAAAAGCATTTTTAGAACTGTTATAGTGGAATAGTTACAAAGGGCATCATCGTTGTATTAAACATCACTGATAAACTTGTGTTTAATTATTATTTTCAATTATTTCTTTTACAAAGAAATACAAAATTTGTGATAATAATATTATAAGGTTGTCAAACAAATGGAGACTATTTTTGACACTATTTTAAGCACAATCATTACGTTGATCTTGGGAGGTACGATAGGCGTCTTAATAAATGAGCGTATTAAAATACGCCAAAAAAACAAAAATGCTGTCAATGTAAAATTACTGTCTGTTTTAAGACCGATTATACTTAAAATCAAAAATGGCACATTTAGTATTAGTGATATTGATTCAGTTTTTCAAGATCCAGAGCAGTTTTATCTATTGCCGCCACTAATAGAAGCAGAATACAGAGATAAAAAAGATAGTCATGAAATCAACTATCTAGTTTTTCTTATCATATGCTTTTATAATATTACAGCAAAAGAGTCAGGTTATTACCTCCATAATGCTCCAAATATGTCCAATGATTTACCTGCACATTATGTTTACTATAAAGGATATTTAATGTACCGTGGAGATATTATATTACACTGGTTAATATTTGTTGCAAATACTATTATAGAACTAGTCAGCGGTCTTTATATAGCAATATTGATAGCTATTCTTAGCATAAGTTCAGATAGCAGAGAGGTTTATTTCACTCTTTCTAATCAAGGTTGGGGTGATGTTATTGGAGTAATTGTTATTCAAACCCTATTATTCCTTATTTCAGGTATATGTTCAGAGCAATTTAAAATTGAAACAAGAAAACGAATTTTCGCAACACTAGGTCATGTTGATAAATGGAGGTTTATTAAAAATTACGTTTATATCTTTTTTTACTCAGTTTTGCTTGATCTGGTAACGGTTGTTGTGTTTGGGCATGTAGAAAATATATATTCTTTACTTGATTTACTGAAACTGTTATTTACAACTAAATAATCGAGGAACATAAATGATTTATCCAAACTAATCGATATAGGAATTGTTGTATAATAGAGAGTTAAGTAGCATTTTCATTGAGAGAACAAACTACAACATTTCCCCATATAACCAAGACTCTAAAACAAAAACAGAATTTCCAACAGGAATAAAAGAATTAACTCCCTGCGGGTAGCGTGTTCAACACATTAATACAAAATCAATTAAGCCTTGATTCCGCAAAGTTTCTGTTACCCTAATTAATGACGCATGACCCAGTTCAATAAAAAATAAAACTATCTCAGAATAAGGTCAAACAATCCATTTATAGCGCAGCCTCCCGATTGTGGTTTTTTTATCCCGGCATATACTCCATTATAAATGCCCGGAGTCGGTTGGGTATGTTTCGGATTGCCCAGATGAAGTCCTTGACTCCGACCAGAGCCACTCATAGTTCGCTTTCTAGTATCGCGGTCGCGGGCGACGCTCTTAACATCCTGTTTCATCGAATTTATATGACCATTCAAGTCACTGATGTTTGTAGGCATCAAACCAAAGGGTAAATGTACTAATTATTTTCTTGATATACGATAAATCAAGCCAATTACTGGGAAGATTATCGTATTATGAAAAACAAGCAAGCCAAAATAACAATTGTGCCTGAGATTACTGAAGCATTCAAAACAGCTTGCACGAACAACAGGGTGTCAATGATAAAAGAGCTAACAAGGTTAATGTCAGATCACACACGTATAGCGAAGCGAGATCAATTCAAAAGCAAAGGCCTAATAGAGAATCGGGGAGGGCGACGAAAAGAGCTCAATAAGCTAATTGCCCGTATCGAAACAATCAGGGACGCCGAAG
>WRLR01000073.1 GCA_009777515.1 Oscillospiraceae bacterium
TGGCGCCCAGTATTATCACCGGCTGGACACACACTGGAATAATGTTGGCGCAATGGAGGCCTACCGGACTATTATGGCGGAGATCGAGCGGCTGCAGCCGGGTATCGCATATGACAGTTATGCGGACAGGCTGCCGCATGCGCGCGCGGATTGGCCGGGCGATTTGGAGCGTATGTTGAACCCTGCTTCTAGCCGGATGGACACGCAGCATTATTACGAAATAGCCAGCGAGTACCGATCGCGAAAGCCCATTGTCAACCTGGATGATCTCAATATAGTGTCTACGTCGGAAAAAAACGATGCTCGCGCACTATTCTTCCGAGACTCGTTCGCAAACGCGCTCATCCCCTTATTTTCGAACAATTTTGGCGAAGCGTCGTACACGCGTTCGGCGCCGTTCCCGCTGAGCCGTGCGGAGGGCGGGGCTTACGACTTTGTCGTAGCGGAGATTGCCGAGCGGAACATACATTGGATTGTCAGTACGGCGCCCACTGTGCCGGCGCCGCTCAGGGCGGTACTCGCGGATGGTGCGGATGGCGTGGATAGTGCGTATGGTGCGAATGTCGTGGATGGTGTGGATGGCTCGGATGACGCGGTATATGGGGCGTCAAACAATTTAACGCAATTGTTGGGCGAGGCTCCATTGTTGTCTGATGGCGCTGTTAAGGCAGCCATTTTTGAACCGGGGCCGGATGCCGTCACGGTAGGCGGCGCGCGGGTCTTCGGCTGCTTCGATCCGGCGTATCTGTCGGACGGGCGAGAAATTCGGATTTATCCGGTTTTTGAATCTGTTGATAGTGAAGCAGGCGTTTTGTTGGTGTTCGAAGCTTTCCCCATACTGGAAAGTGAAATACAGGAGCAAGCGGTAGCATTCGCGTCCTTGCACGGCGGCGCGTCGGTACCGGTGGGCGGCGGCGATATGTCCGATTGCGGCTTTTCATTTCAAATAAATGATTCAGAACTGCCAGATGGGTATTATATATTAAAGATATTATTGGTAGCATACGGACTGGACGACAGTGAGACGAGCCTCTGGTCGGGCATCAGCGGCCCTGTTCTTGAATATAGCCTCAATCGCAAGGGGGATGCATGAAAACAGTAAACATGCAGTTGCGGAAAGCGCGGGGCTTTGTGTGCGCGGCGCTATGTGCGGCTGCCTGCCTGGCGCTGCCGTCGACAGCGTACATGGCGCAAGGCGTAGACGTTACTCATAACGAAGACAATACGCACAGCTCGGACGATACGCATAGCGCAGAAAATGCGTACGGCGTGGGTGATACGCATAGCGAAGACAATGCGTACGGCGAGCCTGGCGGCAACGGCGCCGCCACGCCATCGCCGTTTTTCATCTATGTGGAAAAGGGATCGTTCTCAATAACGGTATTCTATTTAGATGATGAAGGGAACTATTCCATACCGCTCCGCACTTTTCCAACCGCGATAGGGCGCTCGTCGCGCATGACGCCGACGGGGACATTCGAAAAGGGCTCGACCGAATTGTGGCACAACTGGGGCAGGACATACTCGCCCTATACCAGCGAATATTACACCAACCTCTATGTCCACGGGCCGATATACAGCCGCCAAAGCTTTGATAGCCTGAACCCCGGCACAGCATCACAAATCGGCTCTGCGGTATCGTCGGGCTGCCTGCGGACGACAGCGGAGGCGGCGTATTTTTTTTACGAATTTTGTCCCGAAGGAACATTAATTAATATAGTAGACGGCTCGCCGATCGGTTATTACGCGCCCGCCGTATCCGTTGAAGAGCAATATAGAGACCCGGCAGGGATGACCCTTGCCGACATTTTTCCGGGCAGCCCGCTTTTCGCCTCGGCCCCGGAACAAGATGAAAGCGGCTGGAGAAGCGGGAGGGCGACGCTGTGGGACGAAGACGCCCACTTCGCGTGGCAAAAGAAAGACGCAAATCTTGGGATGTGCGTAGTAATTGATAGTGAAAGCCTTGAACTGACATACGGCGGCGACGATGAAGTAAGTGTAAGCGGAGGCGATAGCGGTGCGGGCGTCGGCGAGGACGTCAGCGCGGGTGTCGGCGAGGGCGTCGGCGAGGACGAAGCGGATGTATCCATGCCGAGGCTAACCGCGCGCTTTGTCGCCGATACTACCGCAGCCGACGCAGCCTATAGCGCAAACGCGTACACCGGCGATGGCGCGATCCTTTGGGTTAGCTCGGACACGCGCGTCGTGGCGGTGGACGCGGATGGGTATGTTTATTGCAAGGGGCCTGGTAGCGCGAATATAGTCGCGCTGGGGCCTGACGGGTATACATCGGCGATATGCCATATAAATGTGCAGCAAGCGCATGGCAGGGGGCAGGCGGATAAAGCCGCGCCGTTTACCGGGCTTGCGGCGGCGAGCCCCGAATCGGAGCGGGAGAAAGAAGCCTTGCGCAATGTGGCGGAGGGCGCGTTCCCCGATCTCGCGGACGGGCATTGGGCCGCCGAGGCCATCGGGCGGCTAAACCGGCTGGGCGCCATCGAAGGCAGCGGCAAGCGCTTTGGTCCAGACGATGACGTCACCAAAGCGGAATTTATTAAAATGTTGGTTCTCGCCACGCGCGTAAGCAAAAATGGAGGCGCGGACGCAAGCGCCGATGCCGATGCCTATACCGCACGGCGCGCACGCCGTTCAGATGTAATATACGGAAGCGACAACGACGGCAGCAATGGCGGCGATGACGACATGAGCTGGATTGGGCCATATCTTGACGAAGCGGTGAAGCTGGGCATAATGGACGGGCCAGAGATGCATGTCATAATGCAAGACCCCGACGACTACCTAACGCGCGAAGAATTGTGCCTATGGGCCGGGAAGGCTTTTGGTTTTCGCTTGTCGAGCCCGGACGTATATGAGGACTGCGAAGGCTTCCAATGCCCGCTGACGGCCAGGCGACTGGTCTCCAGGATGTACTTTAACGGTTACTCCGGTGGAAAGTTTTATCCGGACGCCTTCGTTACAAGGGCCTTGGCGGTTCAAACCCTTTCGAATCTTATAATAGATCAGTATTTAGCTTAAAGGGGGGTTCATCATCATAAAAAATATGAAATTGTCCATTATTAAATACATCGCCACTGCGGCGGCATTTGTATTGGCGACCGCAGCGCTGGCGCTGGCGCCACAACCGGGCGGCGCGGTGTCTGCGCAGACCGGCGCGAAGATGATCATGGCGCATTACCAGAACCTTTCGATTACGATAGATGGTCGAACAATTATCCCGAAAGACGCAGCCGGCAATACCGTATACCCATTTGTATGCGACGATAGGACATATCTGCCGGTGCGTGCGCTCGCCAACGCGCTGGGGTGCGGCGTGTCCTGGGACGAGGCGAACAGTACCGTCGTCATCGCCACGCAGGGCGGGACAGGCCCGTCATACGGCGCCCCGACCAAACGGAGCCACTCCGAACGCATAACAATTAAATACGACGACATATCCGTAATGGTGGATGGAAAGAAACTCGCGGTCGAAAACGAACCTTTTACATATTTGGATTCCGTATATCTGCCGGTGAGGGAGATCGCCAACGCGCTGGGCTGCAAGGTTGCATTCGACGACGACACGAATGTCATAGGTATCACAACAAGCGCTACAAAAACAAATAACACCGAACTACCCGCAAAGCCCGCCGCGCCCGCCACCCCGCCCGCCACACCCACAACGCCGCCCACCGCCCCCGCGTCGCCGCATGCAACGCCTACAGCGCCGCCTGCAGCGCCCGCCCCGGCCCAATCAAACAGCGCCGACCCCGCATCGCTCGGATCGTTTGACTCAACGGACTTGGCCTTCGTAATCGGCGGCAAAACGGTGAGGCTTGATCAAAATATCTCGGTGATCAGGGACATTTTAGGCGCCCCCAGGGAGTATGACGAGGTGGAGAGCTGCGCCTATACCGGATTGGATAAGTTTTTTATATACAGCGGGCTGGAGGTCGGCACGCTGCCAATCAACGGCGATTTAATATGCTCCATCGACGTATTCGACGGCAACACGAAAACAGCAAAAAACATCACCGTCGGCAACTCGCTCGCTCAAATAGAAAAAGCTTACGGCAATGACTATACATATGAAAACGGCGTACTGATATACTGGGCGGGCCCCCAAGGCAACCCCAAGACCCCGCAACTCTACTTCATGATGAACCGCAACGAAACCGTAGATTCATTCGGAATGTACAACGGCAAAAGCGCCGGGTAGTGCTTTATATTTCATTTTCTCATCATCTGTTGTTGAATTTGTTATCGAATGGAAATTATGCTAGTATTAATTTCGGGGGATAAAATGAAAGATATGAGTGAAGAAAACATTATGAATCTAACAATAGATGATTTTCGTGACTTAACACCTCAAGAAAAAAACCAGGATAATTTTCGCCGTTTGTTTCAAATACTCGGAATAATTAATAAAAATCAATATGAAACATAGTAATGTCTCGTAACCATTGGGGTCCAGGGGCCGGAGTCCCTGGTCGCTTTGGGGGTCCGGGGGAATCGAAACCCCCGGCGCCTTTTTTGGTCCTTTTTTCGGCGGTGAAAAAAGGACACTATACGATATCGTAGGCCAGGCTGTGTTTTTTGAAAAACTCTTCCACCTCGATGGAATATAGGAAATTGTTCTCGCTGTAGATATGGTATAGCTCAGCTATCAGCGGGCATGCGGCTGAGTCCTGATAGTTCTCGACGAACTTGATGTAGCTCTGGCGCGGCTCGTCCATGAGCTTGTACAGCGCCTCGCCGTTCTCGTCCGTGCACGCAAGTACGTACAGCCCGGACCTGTCTATCTGTATGGAGCCTATATATATCTTCAGGTAGTAGTCGAGGTTCATCTCGATATCGGAGCGGTTCGTGACGTCGGGGTAAACGCGGATGTAGTTCTCCCAGTCGACAATCATCTCGGCGAGCTGGTCGAGCGTGACCATCAGCCTCTCGCCCTCGATAAAGTCGTAGCCGCTGCGAAAGTTGTAGTGCTTGGACAGCAGGTTCAAAAAGGCTTGCACCCTGGCGCTCACCGTCTCGGCGAATGTGTCCTTCAAAAAATCGGGGCGGAGTATAAAATACGCGGAATAATCGTTGTCCTCGATGTACAAAAACCCGTTTTCCAGCGCGTTGTTTATCGTGCCATCGTCCGGCGGCTCCTCCTCGTATTCGGAGTTGAGCCCTTCGCAGACGAACTGCATGTATTCCTCGTACGCGAAGAACAGGGCGTCGTTCACCGGACCCTCGATGACCAGGTCGCGGTACGCCATGAGCAGCGCCGCCGCCGATGCGACGTCGTCCAGCGACAACTGCGACGCTATGTCGTGGAATGTCTCAAGCTGCGCCTGCACCTCCTGAGGGTATATGACCGCCGGTGACGTCGCAAACGCGTCGTCGAACTCGTCGCCGCCATCGCCTTCGCCGTCGTCTTCATAGCCGTCGCCGTTCGAATCATTGCCGCCGCCTCCGCTGCCGTCCCCCAAGCCATCGCCATCGCCGCCGCCTTCCGGCGCCGTCGTCTCCCGCCCGCCGCCGCCAACCGAGCACGAGGGGGCTAAAAGCAGCAGCACCGCAAGGGCAACAAAAATGCACGCAAGACGCACCGCCGCGCCCCGGAATTTTTCTTTTGTCATGAAAATAAACATTGCTTATCTCCAGAATCGGCCAGTAAAGGCAGGTTTGGTTTCATGCGGTTAAATAACGCAAATGAAGTATACCACCGCGCCCACAAATTGACAAGAAAATTGAAAATGCGTATAATCGACCTATGGATAGTACCGTTTCAGGCGAATTCGCGGGGCGGCAGAACCGCATCCGCAATTTTTGCATCATCGCACATATAGACCACGGCAAGTCCACGCTTGCGGACAGGATCATCGAGGCGACTGGCCTTTTGACGTCGCGCGAAATGGACGAACAGGTGCTCGACAACATGGACATCGAACGCGAGCGGGGCATAACCATCAAGGCCCAGGCGGTCCGGATGGTATACAAGGCGCTGGACGGCGAGGAGTATGCTTTCAATTTGATCGACACGCCCGGCCACGTGGACTTCAATTACGAGGTCTCGCGCAGCCTTGCCGCGTGCGAGGGCGCGGTGCTGGTCGTCGACGCGGTACAGGGCATCGAGGCGCAGACCCTCGCCAATGTCTACATGGCGTCGGACAATGGCCTTGAGGTGCTGCCCGTCATCAACAAGATCGATCTGCCGGGCGCGAGGGCGGGCGAGGTCAAACGCGAAATCGAAGACATTATAGGGCTGGAGGCCGAGCTGTCGCCGGAGATATCCGCCAAAAACAACATAAACATAGGCGAGGTGCTGGAGCAGATCGTCCAAAAAATACCGCCGCCGGTCGGCGACGCGGGCGCGCCCTTGAAGGCGCTGATTTTTGATTCATACTATGACAGCTACAAGGGGATCATCCCGCATATACGCGTAATGCAGGGCAAGGTGGCGGCGGGGGACGTCATCCGGGTCATGTCGACGGGCAGGGACTTTGTCGCCACTGAGGTCGGCTACTTCAAGCCCGGCGGGCTCTCGCCGTCGGACGGGCTGTTCGCGGGCGAGGTGGGCTACATAGTCGCGAGCATCAAAAACGTCCGCGACACGCAGGTGGGCGACACAGTGACCCTTGCGTCCGCGCCCGCGCCGGAGCCGCTGGCGGGCTACAAGCAGGTGCAGTCCATGGTCTTTTGCGGCATATACCCGGCGGACGGCGCCCGCTACGACGATCTACGAGAGGCCCTGGAAAAGCTCCGGCTCAACGACGCCGCGCTCTCCTTCGAGCCGGAGACGTCGGCCGCGCTGGGCTTTGGCTTCCGCTGCGGCTTTTTAGGGCTTTTGCACCTCGAAGTCGTGCAGGAGCGCCTGGAGCGGGAGTTCGACCTCGACCTGGTGACGACGTCGCCCAGCGTCGTATACAATGTCATAAAGACCAACGGCGAAATGCTCGAAGTGGATAACCCGACGAACCTGCCCCCCGCCGCTGAAATTGACTACATGGAAGAGCCCCTGGTCAAGGCCACCATCATGTCGCCCGTCGAGTTCGTGGGCAACATCATGGACCTGGCCACCGACCGGCGCGGCACGTTTATCGACATGTCGTATATCGATTCGACGCGCGTGCTCCTCACATACGAAATACCGCTGAACGAGATCATCTACGATTTCTTCGACTCGCTAAAGTCCAGGACGCGTGGCTACGCGTCGCTGAACTACGAGCTGTCCGGCTACAAGCGCTCCGACCTCGTCAAGATGGATTTCATGCTCAATGGGGACATTGTGGACGCGCTCTCGTTCATCGTGTTTTCCGAAAAGGCGTATTCGCGGGCGAGGCGGATCACGGAGAAGCTGAAGGACGCCATCCCCAGGCACCAGTTCGAAATCCCGATACAGGCGTGCATCGGGGGCAAAATCATCGCGCGAGAGACCGTCAAGGCCTACCGCAAGGACGTGCTCGCGAAGTGCTACGGCGGCGACATCACGAGGAAGAAGAAGCTGCTAGAAAAGCAGAAAGAGGGCAAGCGGCGCATGCGCCAGGTGGGCAGCGTCGAGATGCCGCAGGAAGCTTTCATGAGCGTGCTGAAGCTGTAGGCTCTATCGGCATTGCTTATATATAGATTGATATGGGGTTTATGATTAATGATATGGGCGGGGCGGGCGACCGGGGACGGTCGCCCATGTATGTTATATGCGCTTTTTAACAGATGGAGACTGTGCGGCGCGGGGCCGACAGGGGCGGGGATGGAGCAGACAGGCGTGGGGCGTGTACGTGCACGTCCCTTTTTGCGTCTCGCGCTGTTCCTATTGCGACTTTAACACGTATGCCGGGATGGACGGCCATATCGGCGCGTATTTTGAAGCGCTGGGGCAGGAGATGAACGCCTTCTTTAGGGAGTCTGCAGGCGAAAGCGCCGCCTTTTTTGCACCGCCTGTAGGCAGAGTGATCGAACCTGGCAGTTCGAGTTGTGCGGGCGGGGGCGACACGAGCCAGGGCGTTCTGGGCGCCCCCTACGTGGACACCGTGTTCATTGGGGGAGGCACGCCTTCTTATGTGGATCCGGCCTATATAGCGGGCGTGCTGGGGTTGATCCCGCAGCCGCCGCGCGGCGAGTGGGAATGCACGATTGAGGTCAACCCCGGCTCGCTCAGCGCCCCGTTCGACGCCCGGGGCGCGGGCTCGTCTGACGCGCTTGGCGCCCAAGGTGCGGGCAGTCTCGAGGCTTACGCGGGCGCGAACCTGGGTACGCGGGCGTCCCGCCCGCATCGTCCGCAGTTCGAGGTGTCCCGCCCGCATCATCCGCAGTTCGAGGTGTCCCGCCCGCATCATCCGCAGTTCGAGGCGTACACGCGCACGGGCGCGAACCTGGGTACGCGGGCGTCCCGCCCGCATCATCCTCAGTTCGAGGCGTACGCGCGCGCGGGTGTGAACCGCATAAGCTTTGGCCTGCAGTCCACGCATGACGCGCATTTGAAGCTACTAGGCCGCGCCCACAGCTTCGACGACTTTTTACGCAGCTACCGCGAGGCGAAAAACGCAGGTTTCGAAAACATCAGCGTCGATCTGCTGTTCGGCATACCGGGGCAGACATTGCCCGAATGGGAACGCACGCTGGAAACCGTCGTCGGCCTGGGGCCGAGGCACATCTCGTGCTACAGCCTGAGCGTCGAGGAAGGCACCCCGCTCCATAAAGTCGTGGAGGACGGCTCGCTTGCACGGGCGGACGACGAGATCGACAGGGACATGTACCATTTCGCCGTCCAATACCTGCGTTCGGCGGGGCTGCATCAATACGAGCTGTCCAATTTCGCGAGGCCCGGCTGCGAATGCAGGCACAACTTGAAATACTGGACAGGCGCGCGCTACAGGGGCTTTGGCGCCGGGGCGCATTCGTATGACGGCGGCGCAAGGTTTTCCAACGTAGCGTCGATTGGCGAATATATCGAACGGGCCGACGGCGGAGGTTCGCCCGTCGCCGAGTTTGTGCCGATCGACGAGGCGGAGAGCGAAAAGGAATTTATAATATTGAGGCTGCGCCTCACGCGCGGCTTTTGCGACGCGGAGTTCCGGGCGCTGTTTGGTTGCGGCTTTATTGAAAAGTACGGGCGGGAATATGATGAGCTAGCCGGGGAAGGCCTGCTGGAGGCCGCGCCCGGGCTGCGCGTCCGCCTCACACCCAAGGGGATGGACCTGGCAAACAGGGTATTCGTCAGGTTTATATGAAGCGAACCGCAAATAGCGCGAGCCGCAAATGGCGCGAACTGCATATGAAGCGAACCCGCATCGTATGCGGTTCGCATTGACAGCAAAGGGCTGTAATGTTAATATACTGACTGAAAAAACGGGCGGTGATATTATTTGGCGGACGATTACAGGGAAAAGGAAATAGCGGGGATCGTGGCGTCCCTGATGGAGAGCTACGAGCGCCATTCGGGCGATAACGGGCTGTTTCCGCACTTTTTGCCCAACAGGGATATAATAGTAGAAGTCATTGAATCGCTGAGGAAAATATTGTTCCCCGGCTATTTTGAAAAGGACGGGCTGGACGAGACATATATTACATATTCGATGGCCAGCCTCGTCATAGACGTGTCCGAAAAGCTGCAGTTGCAGATATGCCGTGCCCTGAACTACGAGACTGCGCATGGCGAGGACTGTTTTGACCACCAGAGCGCGGCGCATGGCCTGACAATCGATTTTCTGCGGAAACTGCCCGATATCAGGGAGTCCCTGCTGGCTGACGTCGACGCGACGCTGGAGGGCGATCCGGCTGCGCGCGACAAGCACGAGATAATCTTCGCGTATCCGGGCATCTTCGCGATAACCGTCTACAGGCTCGCGCACGAGCTGTTCTTGCTTCAGGTCCCGCTCATACCGCGCATGATGACTGAGTACGCCCACAGCCTGACCGGGATTGACATACACCCCGGCGCGGCGATAGGCCACAGTTTCTTCATCGACCACGGGACGGGCATCGTGTTCGGCGAGACGACGGAGATCGGCGACAACGTAAAGATATACCAGGGCGTCACGCTCGGCGCCATTTCCACGCGGGGCGGGCAGAGCCTGCGCGGGATCAAGCGCCACCCGACGCTCGAGGACGAGGTCACGGTCTACGCATCGACGACGATCCTCGGCGGCGACACTGTCGTGGGCCGGGGCTCGGTCATAGGGGCGAACGCATTTATAACGCAGTCGGTCCCGAGGGACACGCGCGTGAGCATGCGAATGCCGGAGCTGGAGCTCCGGCCTAGAAGATAAGACTTCTTTTTTATTATATTATCCCTTGTAGGGACGCACATTGTGCGTCCGGGGTTTTGCGATGACTATATTATAAATATGTGTGAGGATATTAATATGAATATAAATAAAAATTACAAATTCGAAACTAAGCAGTTGCATGTGGGGCAGGAGCTGCCTGACCCGGCTACGGGGGCGCGGGCAGTGCCGCTCTACCTGTCCACTTCGTTCGTGTTCCGGGACTCGGCGCAGGCCGCCGCCCGGTTCGACGCTTCGGAGGACGGCTACATATATACGAGGATATCGAACCCTACCACGGACGTGTTCGAGCAGCGGATAGCCGCCCTGGAGGGCGGCGCCGCAGCCGTGGCAACGGCGTCCGGCCAGGCGGCGGTCACGGCCGCCATACAGAACATCGCCGGCGCGGGGGACCACATTGTCGCGGACGTGGCCTTGTACGGAGGCACGCACAACCTGTTCGCGCATACGTTCAAGGAATTTGGCATTTCGGCCACGTTCGTGGACGGCAGCGACCCTAAAAATTTCGACAAGGCCGTACAGCCCAACACCAAGTGCTTTTTCGTCGAGACGCTCGGCAACCCCAACTCGACGATTGTGGACATCGAGGAAATCGCCGCCATCGCCCACAAGCACCACATCCCGCTGATGGCCGACAACACGTTCGCCACGCCGTACCTGCTCCGCCCGATAGAGCGCGGGGCGGACATCGTCGTACATTCGGCGACGAAGTTCATCGGCGGGCACGGCACGTCCATCGGCGGCGTCGTCGTCGACAGCGGCGCGTTCCAATGGACGCAGACGGACAAGTTCCCGGGCATCACCAAACCGAACCCCAGCTACCACGGCGCGGTGCTGGCCGATATGGCCAAAGAGATCGCGTACGCGGCTAAGCTCCGCTTCACCATCGTCAGGGACACCGGCGCTGCGGTCAGCCCGTTCAACTCGTTCATGTTTTTGCAGGGCCTCGAAACACTGTCGCTGCGGGTCGAGCGCCATGTCAGCAACGCGTTGAAAGTCGTGGACTACCTGGCGGCGCACCCAAAGGTGGACGCGGTGAACCACCCGAAGCTGCCGGGGCGGCGCGACCACGGCCTGTACAACCGGTATTTCCCAAACGGGGGCGGGTCGATATTCACGTTCGAGCCAAAAGGCGGCTATGACGGCGCGGTCAGGTTCACCGACAAGCTGCAGCTTTTCTCCCTGCTCGCGAACGTGGCGGACGTCAAATCGCTGGTCATTCACCCGGCGTCGACGACCCACAGTCAGATGACCGCAGAGGAGCAGATGGCGTCCGGCATCAAGCCTGCCACCATCAGGCTGTCGATCGGGATCGAGCATATAGACGACATTATTGGAGACTTGGAACAGGCGCTTGCCGCAGTTTAACAACGGGCTTTCGGCTGTTTATCGGCTGCTTATCGGCTGTTTACCGGCTGTTTGGCGGCCGTTTGGCGGCAACTAGATGGGCGTTTGACAACTGGCTTACGGCAGGATTTGTTTACAATTTTTTCATAGTAATTTAAAAAAGCTAATATGGAGAACGATATAATATAGAAGGTGTAAGAAAAAAGAAAGAAAAGGGGGGGACCGGATGATCGAAATAACCAACTTAACGAAAAATTACGGCAAGATCAAAGCGGTCGACGATATCAGCTTTTCAGTGCAGTCCGGGGAAATCGTCGGTTTCCTTGGCCCGAACGGCGCGGGGAAGACGACGACGATGAACATTTTGACAGGATATATCCCGTCGACCGCGGGCGTGGTCAAAGTGGGCGGCTTCGACGTCATGGAGGAGCCGGAGAAGGTAAAGAGCCAGATAGGCTACCTGCCTGAACAGCCGCCGCTCTATTTCGACCTGACCGTGCTTGAGTACCTGATGTTTGTCGCCGAGCTGAAAAAGGTGCAGAGGAACCAGCGCAAGCTGCAGGTCGACGAGGCCATGGCCATGATGAGGATAGGCGACCACGCCAACCGCCTGGTCAAGAACCTGTCAAAGGGCTACAAGCAGCGCGTGGGCTTCGCACAGGCGCTGCTGGGCGAGCCGGAGCTGCTGATACTGGACGAGCCGACCATCGGGCTCGATCCCAGGCAGATAATAGAAATGCGCAGCCTCATAAAATCCCTGGGGAAAAAGCACACCGTCATTTTGAGCTCGCATATCCTGCAGGAAGTCAGCGCCGTCTGCGAGCGCGTGATAATCATCAACAAGGGGAGGATCGCGGCGATTGACACGCCGGACAACCTGTCCAAAAACATGGGGGAGGTCTCCCGCCTGACAGTGACGGTGGAGGGCAAGCCCTCTGCGATTATATCAGCCGCCGAGGGCATCTACGGCGTGAACAGCGTGGAGGTGACCGGCGATCGGGACCGCGCTGCGGCGAGCTATGTCATCGAGTCGGACAAGGGCGTGGACGTTCGAAAGCCTTTGTTCTTCGCGCTGTCGAAAATAAGCTGCCCGATTTTGGAAATGAGCTTCCTCACATACTCCCTCGAAGAAATATTCCTCGAGCTCATCGCCAGCGAGCGTTCCATACAGGATACGCAGGGCGAGGATGGCGAGGGGGGCGCCGGGGGCGCCGAAGGCATAGAGGGCGACGCGGGCGACGCGGAGAGCGCGTATTTTGAGGAAATCGGCGCAGATGGCGGCGGCGGTTTCGAAAGCGTAAACAGCGGCAGCGACAGCGTCGACAGCGCAAACGTAACCGCAGGCGCAAACGTCGCCGCTGGCGCTAACATCGCCGTTGGCGACGACGGGGAAGGGGAGTGAGTTTTAAATGCTGGCAGTATATAAAAAAGAACTAAAATCATATTTTTACTCGCCAATGGCATATATATTGATCGGGATATTTACCATCCTGACATCCATATTCTTTTACCCGTATCTCGCGTATTACAGGCTTGGCGACTTCACTGTCATGCTGGACACCATTTCGTTCTTTCTGATATTCATCGTCCCGGTCTTCACGATGCGGCTGCTAACAGAGGACCGCAAGAACGGCGCGGAGACGCTGCTGTTGACCTCGCCGACGTCCCTGACTTCGGTCGTCTGCGGCAAGTACCTGGCATCCGTGACCGTGTTCCTGGTGATGATAGGCGTCTCGTGGATCTACCCCGTCATCCAGGTGATATTCGGCGGCGCGATCTCAGCGCAGCTCATAGGCGGCTACATCGGTTTCTTTCTACTGGGGGCGGCGTTCATATCGTACGGCTTGTTCGCGTCCTCGCTCACGGAGAACCAGATCATCGCGGCCATCATATGCGTGGCAGGGCTGCTGGTCATCCAGATAGCGGAGGCCCTCTCGTCCATGGTCGGCGGCATCGCCGGCAAAGCGCTCGACTGGTTCTCGCTGCTCGCGCGCTACCGCGACTTTCCCAGCGGGATATTCGGGATCGCGCCGATTGTGTATTTTTTGAGCTTCATCGCACTGTTTTTGTTTTTGACGGTGCGCGTGATTGACAAAAGACGTTGGAGTCAGGGGTGATAAGACGTGAATAAAATATTAGATAAAATGGCGTGGGGCGTACTGCGCTTTTTCAGGAACAAAAACCTTAAATATGGCGTCAACTCAATCGTCGTCACCGCGATAGTGATCGCGCTGGCCGTTGTGATCAACCTGCTGGTCGGGATTCCGAGGGTAACGTTCGACCTGACGCCCGGCAGGATTTATTCTATAGGCGACGTTACAAAGGAGCTATTGAGCAGCCTGGACCGCGACGTGGAGATTATCGCACTGTTCGACGAGCTACAGCCGCCGTCCACATACTACATCAGCGCGTCGAACTCGCAGGACGCGCTCAACATGCTGTACTCGTATGCGCAGTACGCGCGCGTAACGCTGACGTTCATAGACCCGGACAAGAACCCGGGCTACATGCGCGATCTCGACCCTGACGGCACGCTCTCGCTCGCGAAGGGCAACTTTGTCGTGCGCAGGGGGAGCAAGACCAAAAAAGTGACGCTGTCCGAGCTGTTCGACATGTACACGGATCAGCAGACGTACGATACATATGTCGTCGGCATGAACGCGGAGGAAGTGTTTTCGGGGGCGATCAAATATGTCGCCGCAGAGGAGACGCCGATCGTCTATTTCGTAGAGGGGCACAACGAAACCAGCCTCAGCGACTATTCGCAGTTGAGCAACTATCTGTTCAACAACAACTACCTGGTCGAACCGCTGAACCTGCTCGGCGCGGGCGAAGTGCCGGAGGACGCCAAGCTCATCGTGTTCGCCTCGCCCAAGCTGGACCTGTTCGCGCAGGAGATCGACATAGTGGGCGACTATCTGCGGCTGAACGGAGGCATGGCGATATTTATGTTTGACTACGACGAGTACGCCGCCGACATGGAAAACTTCAACCGCGTGCTGGGCGACGTCGCGAACCTGGCGATCAACAACGACAAGGTCCGCTCGGAGGACGACAGCGCGCACTTGCCCGACGACCCGTACACCATTTTTTACTCGACCAGCAGGAACTCTGTGTTCGCGGAGCCCATACAACTGCTGCTCAACAACTCCAGGAGCGTCACGCGGCTGATGAACACCAAGGAATGGATCACGCAGACGTCGCTGCTGTCGACCAATGACAGGTCGTACTCGGAGCCCGTCACGCCGACCCAGGAGGAGAGGGCGGGGCCCTTGGACGTCGCGGTCGCCGTGGAAAACGAGGGCGGGTACATGGCCTCAAAGATAGTGGTCATCGGGAATGGGTCGTTTATCAACGACTCCGCCGTCAGCATGTACGGTTCCCAGCTCTACCAGTACAACTCGCGCATGTTCCTGTACACGCTGCGCTGGATGCTGGGCGAGGAGGACACGCTGACCATCGAGTCCAAGAGAAGCAGTACCCCGCAGCTCACGATCACGCAGTCGCAGACCAATATCATCGCGATATTTTTGGTGTTCGTACTGCCGCTGCTGATTATGGGGACGGGCTTTGCCGTATATATTAAACGGAGGCATTTATGAGAAGGTATCGCAGCGCCCTGATATTGCTGTTAATACTGGCAGTCATGTCCGGGGGCTATTATTTCTACAACTACATATGGCCCACGCTCAATGCGGGCGCGGCCGAAGAGGAGGACCCTACGGCTTCGGCGGCTTCGGCGGCGTCGACGTCCATCAATATAGTGGACAGGAAATCTGACGAGCTGTCCGAGCTCACGGTCAGGTACCTTTCCGAGGAATATGTGCTGCACAAAGATAAGGTTATGGAAAAGTCCGCAGGCAGCAGCACGGAGCGCGAGGTTACGCGCTGGAGCCTCACGAACCGCAACGATTTCCCCGTCGACAGTTCCAAGCTGTCTACGGCTGCCACCAACTTTTGCATTATAACGTCGAGTAAGATAGTCGAGGAATACGCGTCGGACCTGTCGCAGTACGGGTTTGGATCGCCCGGCGCGGCGACCGCCGTCGGGACGTTTGAAGACGGCACGGAGGTCTCCATCGAGATAGGGGACAAGAACCCGACGAACGACGCGTACTACGTCAGGCGCGACGGGGGGAACACCGTATACCTGGGCTCCACGTACTCATCCGAAAAAATAATGATACAAAAGAGCGAAATCGCATACCTGTCGCTGTTCGACATCGAGGAGCCGGATGTCGCGCGCTTCGAGATGACGCGCGGCGGGGCGCCGCTGTTCAACGCGTACAACCGGGGCGACTATGTGTGGGAGCTCGAGAGCCCCGTGATTGCGCCGCTCAACGGCACGGCCCAGGGCATGATACTGGAGTCGCTGAGGGGCGTTTCCGCCATGGAGTACGTGGCGATCGGCGCCGGGCCCGAGGAGCTTGCGCAGTACGGCCTGGACAGCCCAAAGTACACGATACTGATTGAGCTGTCGGAGGGGAGCGAGGTGAGCGTCGGTACTGGGGACGGCGTCGGTTCCGTTGAGCTGCTCATCGGCAGCGAGAAGGCGGTCCGCTCGTCCGTATACGCGATGATGGGCGGGACGAACGACGTTTTTGTGCTGAGCCTGGCGAACTTCGGATATCTGGACAAGCCGATCAAGGAGTTCGTGGACGCGTTCGCGTACATTGTCAACATAAACCAGGTCGACCACATCAGGGCGGACTTCGACGGCCAGTCGATAATGATAGACATATTCGCCGAAATGGGCAGCACCGAGGACGATCAGTTTTTCATAGACGGGATGGACGTCACGGATCTGACCAATGAGAAGGACAGGTCGCTGTTCAGGCTCTTTTACCAGGCGCTGATAGGCGTCACCATATACGATCTCGAAACGGACGCGACCCCCGAAGGCGAGGCGGAGATAACATTTTTATATGAGCTCAAAGAAGAGCCACACACGATGCTGGTGGAATTCGTGCCGAAGGACGAGCGCCTGTATTATGTATTCCGAAATGACGTATATGCGGGTATAATAGTGGAGAAGCGTTTGTTCGACAAGCCCGAGGAGGGCCTGAGGCCGATGTACGCCCAGATCAAAGAAGCGATGGAAGCCGCAAGCGCCGCCGTCGCAGCGTAGGCGTAATCAATTTATTTATGCAAAAGAGAGTAGCGTATTGAAAATAGCGATAGACGGGCCCGGCGGCGCGGGCAAAAGCACCGTCGCCAAGCTGCTTGCCAAAAGGCTTGGCATGACTTATATAGATACGGGCGCGATGTACAGGGCCGTGGCCCTTGCCGTCGCCAGGCGTGGCATAGGCGCGGGCGACGCCGAAGCTGTAATAGCGGAGCTGGACAGCATACATATCGACATTTCGCACGAGAGCGACACAGGGGAGCAAATCGTCCGCCTGGGCGGCGAGGACGTTTCCGCGCAGATACGCACGCAAGCCATCTCCATAGGCGCGTCGGACGTCTCGAAGATCCGGGAGGTCAGGCTGAGGCTGGTGGAGCTGCAGCGGGAGATCGCCAGGGGGCGCGACGTCATCATGGATGGCCGCGACATCGGCACGGTGGTGTTCCCGGACGCCGATAAAAAATATTTTTTGACCGCCTCCCCGGGCGTGAGGGCGCGCCGCAGGTACCTGGAGCTCCGCTCCAAGGGCGATTTCGCAGCTTACGAGACCTGCCTGTCCGACCTGCTCGCCCGCGACAGCAATGACAGCGGGCGCGCCTTTGCGCCGCTCGTCGCCGCTGACGACGCCGTCTTTGTCTGGACGGACCGCATGACGGCGCGCGAGGCGGTCGATGCAATGTATATGGACATAACAGATAAGGGCTCGGAGCCAATCCGCAGCAATGGCGCCGCATTATGATCTTCAACTGCATCAAGCGCATCGTTCGGCTATATGTATACGTTTTTTACAGGGTCCGCGTGGAGGGCATAAAAAACTTTCCCAATGAAGGCGCTATTGTCCTTTGCGCGAACCATACGTTCATCAAAGACCTGATATTTATCGGCAGCATAGCGCCCCGCAAGATACATTGGATGGCAAAGGCGGAGCTGTTCCGCATACCCGTGTTCGGCCCGCTCATAAGGAAGCTCGGGGCTTTCCCGGTCAACAGGGGCGCGCGCGACAGGGATTCTGTGAGGATAGTTTATAAAGTGCTGGAATCCGGCGCGCCGCTGGGCATATTTCCGGAGGGCACGCGTGTGCTGGACCCAGTCAAGCGGCCGCCGTTCAAGCGCGGCTTCGTGTCGTTCGCCGCGAACACCGGCGCGTCCGTCCTGCCCGTGGCGCTCCGCTACGAGGGCGGGCCGTTCGGGCGCGGGAAGATGTTCAGCCGCACCATTATGACGATTGGCGAGCCTGTCCTATTTGAAAAGGGGCGCAAATACAGCCGGGAAGAGCTGGACGCGCTGGCCGAAAGCATCATGTCCTGGATCAACGAAAAGATAACAAGCGTTAAATAGCAAGCAGTCCATTTAATAAACTGTTTGTTATATGATTATGAAAGTGGTATAATTAATTGCTATCATACAGGGTGGCCGAATATGCCGGGCTGTGCGTCGGCGTGGAACGCGCGTTGAAGGCCGTGGACGATCTGCTTGGCGGAGGGCTTGATAACAAGCTTGAAAGCAAGCCAGAAAACAGGCTTGAAAACAAGCTTGAGGGCTCCGGCGCCCCCAATATATATATGTGGGGGCCCATCATCCACAACAATGTCGTCGTCGACGCGTACAAGGCGCGCGGCGTCCGCGTGGCGGACTGTCTGGACGGGCTGCCGACGGGCTGCACGCTGGTTTTCCGGGCGCACGGGGTAGCGCCGGACGTGGCGGAGCGGGCGCGGGCGCGCGGCATAACATGCGTGGACGCGACTTGCGCCCACGTGCGGGCGAGCCAGCGGCTGGCGCGGAGGAAGGCCGACGAAGGCTACCAAATAGTCATCGTCGGGGACGGCGGGCATCCGGAAGTGATCGGCATAAATGGCTGGGCATACGGGACGGCCATTGCTGCGGCTACATTTGACGGGCTGGTCGAGCAGTTGGAAAGCGGTGCGGCGGGCGGCTTTGGCGGCGCGGATTGCGCGAAAGGCGAAGGTGGCGCGGGCAGTAGTAGCGGCGCGGACTGTGCGAACAGCGAAAGCGGCGCGGGAAGTAGCAGCAGCGCGGGCGGCTTGAGCGGCACGGGCGGCAGGCGCCTTTGCGTGATGGCGCAGACGACGTTCAACCGCGAGGCGTACGACGAAATTTGCGCCGCCGTCATGGCGCGGTACCCGGGCGCCGAGGCGCACGATACCATCTGCGCGGCGACATCGGAGCGGCAGGCCGCCGCCGGCGAGCTGGCCAAGCAGAGCGACGTGATGATCGTCATCGGCAGCGGCGGCAGTTCCAACGCGAAGCAGCTTTACTCGCTGTGTCTGGCCCACTGCCACGAGGCATATATGATAGAAACGGCCGGCGATTTGCCCCCCTACAGGCAGTTGCGGGGCAGGCGGATCGGCATTACCGCCAGCGCATCTACGCCGGATTGGATCATAGAGGAGGTAATAACAAAGATGGAAGAAATGAAGAGGCTCGACGGGGATATCGATTTCGCGGAAGAGATGGAGAGTTCGCTGGTCACGCTGCAGGTTGGGCAGACGGTCAAGGGGCGAATCATCCGGCACAACAGCACGGAAGTCTATGTCGATCTGGGCTACAAGTCGGACGGGGTCATCCCCATTGAGGAGTTCGTTTCCGACTCCGAGCAGGATCCTGTCAACAACATCAATATCGACGACGTAATTGACGTATTCGTCGTGCGCGTCAACGACAGCGAAGGGACCGTGCAGCTTTCAAAAAAACGCGTCGATGAAAAGAACAACTGGGCGCGGATTGAGGAAGCGTTTGAGAGCACCGCGTCGATAAAAGCCGTGGTCACGGACGTGACGAACGGCGGGCTCATCGTGACCTCCGGCGGCGTCAGGATTTTCGTACCGGCCTCGCAGGTCAGCGACCGCTATGTCGAGGATTTGCGCGGTTATCTGCGCAAGCCCGTCGATCTCCGGGTCATCGACTACAACAAGCAGAAGCGCAAGTTTGTCGGCTCGATGAAGGCGCTCATTGTCGAGGAGAAGAGGCGAGCGGCCGAACAGTTGTGGAACGAAATAGACGCTGGCAAGGAATATTTAGGGACGGTCAAGAGCCTGACGGCGTTTGGCGCATTTGTCGATATAGGCGGCGTGGACGGGCTCGTTCATATATCGGAATTGTCGTGGGGAAGGATAAAGCACCCATCCGACGTTGTTAAAGTCGGCGAGCAGGTTTCGGTGCGCGTAATATCCCTCGACCGCGAAAAAAAGAAAATTTCGCTCGGGTACAGGCGCGAGGAGGACAACCCCTGGTACAGGATCGAGGACAGGTACCCTGTCGGCGCCATCGTCACCAAGAGGGTCGTGCGCATCGCCCCGTTCGGGGCGTTCGTCGAGCTGGAAAAGGGCATCGACGCCCTTGTGCACATTTCACAGATCAGCGATACGCGCATCGCGAAGCCGGACGACGTGCTGCGCGTCGGCATGGAAGTGACGGCGAAGATTACGGAGCTCAACCTGGAAACAAAGAAGATCAGCATGAGCATAAAAGAGGTCGAGCCGATTCCGTACATCCCGCCCTATGTCGAGGGCGAGCAGGCGCCGGAGGTGGACGACGACGATCTGCCGACGGAGTATGTCCAGGAGATGCGGACCACATTGGGTGACGCCTTGGGCGACATGCTAAAATCGGTGGCCATAAGCGAGGCTGAGGACGAAGAGCCGGAAGCGGTGGCAGAGGCGGAGGCGGAAGCTGAAGTAGAGGTAGAGGCAGAGGCAGTTGCGGAAGCGGCAGAGGTAATTGCGGAAGCGGAAGCTGTAGAGGTGGCTGAGGCAGCGCCGGAAACCGAGGCCCCGGAACCTGAAGAGCTGCTAGCGGTAGCGGAGGCAGTGCCAGAGGCAACAGAAGAGGCTGCAGCAGAATCAGTACCTGAGGTAATAGAAGAATCGATAGCGGAAGCAACAGGGGAAGAACAAACAGCGCCACCTGCGCTACCTGCAGAAGAAGCGTCCCAGCCCCAAAGCGAAGACTGACTACGAACAACACTATCCCAAATAACCAAATATGTATAAAAAACGTAGGGTGGGGGCTTGCCCCCACCGCTTCTTTTTTAGCAATAGTATTCACGACAGGTGCCGCCACCAGCATGGTACGAAAGTATGGAGTCGTGAACACTATCGCGGCGCAACGCGCCGTGCGGGCGTTTCACGCCCGTGAGGCGAGGAGAATCGCACTTCCCCGAGCCGACGACTTTTATAATAGTTATTTTGTTATTAAATGCTGCAACTGCGCATAGTCGATTTTTGCGTTGTGGCGTTTGTCCATCGGAATTTTTTTGACTGCAATGACCCGGGCGATGTGCTGGGGCTTCAATGCCTGCAGAACGTCGTCCGGGTTGGCCGATCCTTTTTCGACAACCACGATGCGCTCGCCTTGGAATGAAAGTATCGCGCCTCGGATTCCAAAATGCGCATCCAGGACACACTCAACGCAAAAAGGGTAGAGCGTGCCCATGCTGTCAGTCACTGTCTGGCTTACGCGCCCCAGCAGCCACAGCCGGCCATGCTCATCAATGTATCCTGCGTCGCCTGTCCTGTGCCATATCCGATCGCCATCTCTAAGTTTATTGTCGTCGTCGCCTATGCCGCCGAGATAGCCTTTGAGCACAGTGTCGCCGCTGACCATTATCTCTTTGCCTTCACCTATTGCACACTCCACCTCGGAGACGATGCTGCCGACCGGGAGACCGGCGCCGGCATTTATTTTCTCACGGTCAGCTTGCGGCACATCCGCCCAGCGGATGCCGGATATTGGTTCCGCTTCAGTAGAACCGTACACAATATGCAAGTCCACGTTTTTGTTTATCTTCTTCAGAAGGCTAGGATATACCGGGGCGCCGCCGAGATATATGGTTTTTAGTTCCGGCAGGCTGCTGTGCGATAATAAATTTGCAACCAATGCAGGGGAGCATATCGCACGCGAGACGTTTTCCCGCGCCATGGCTGTTGCTAGTTTTTTTGCGTTGATGCGCGAACGGTGGCTTTTGTCCGGCAGCAATGTGGTCATGCCTGCTGCCAAGCTCGCCAGTGTAAAAACCGGCAGTGTGCCTAAATCAATATGATTTTCGTTAAAATCCATT
>WRLR01000074.1 GCA_009777515.1 Oscillospiraceae bacterium
CATAGCAATCGCGGTGGACGTAGCAGACGCAGCGGACGGATCATTGAACACTGCGTCAGAAGCAACAGACACAGCGGACGGTACGTTGAGCCCAGCGGCAGACACGGCGGACGGTTCGCCACACATAGCCGAAGATGCCCCGCCGTTCGACATGGACGCCTGGGACGCGCAGTGCGCTACAATAAAAAGCGGGCAGGACGCGTTGCGCGTCGCCATCCGTTCGGTTGGGGCGTCGCTCGCTAAAATCTCCGACGCGGCGGCGTCCGATGTAAAGCGCATCGAGCAAATGACAGAAAAGAACAACGAGTTGTCCAACAGCGTGAAATCGCTGATTGATATGCTGGGCGAAACAGAAAAAATAGTCGAGACCATAACCGACAGCCTACGGATCATAGGCCAATATAAGGAAAATAGCCATGACATCTCGTGAATTGGTATATAAAACACTGGCGTTTGAAAATACCGAATGGCGCGCACCGCGCGAACTCTGGGTACTGCCATGGGCGAACATGCACTATGGCGCGGAGTTGGCGCAAATCAGGAAGAAGTTTCCCAACGATTTCACGTCGGTCGACCCTTGCTATAGCGAAAAGGACGCATCGGTGGGCGACGCGTACAAAAAGGGGCGATACACGGACGCATGGGGCTGTACGTTCGAGATGTTCGAGGACGGATACATCGGCGAAGTGAAGGCCCCGCTCGTCGACGACGACGCCTGGGCGGACACCTCGCGGGTGCGCTTCCCGACTGAGCTTTTGAGCGTCGATGTCGACAGGGTGAACGCCCAGTGCGCCGCCACGGACAAGTTCGTGAAGGCAGCCACCAGCCCAAACCCTTTTGAGAGGCTGCAGTTCATCAGGACGAGCGAGCGGCTGTATTACGACCTCGCCGACGTCCCCGGCGGGCTGCGATCATTCATGGCCAAACTGCACACATTCTACTGCGACGTTTTGGAACTATGGGCAAAGACCGACGTCGACGCGCTGACTATATTCGACGACTGGGGCGCCCAAAACGCGCTGCTCATAAGCCCGGCGCTATGGCGCGAACTATTTAAGCCGTTATATAAGGACTACATAGATATCGCGCACAGGGCGGGGAAAAAGGCGTTCATGCATTCGGACGGCCACACGCTGGCCATATACCCCGATTTGATAGAGTTGGGCTTGGACGCGTTCAATTCGCAGATTTTTTGCATGGGCGTCGGGGAGCTTGCTAAATTCAAAGGAAAGATAACATTTTGGGGGGAGATCGACCGGCAGAACATGCTGCCGTTCGCGACGGTCGGGGAGATCGCCGCCGCCGTCCGCTCCGTGCGGGAGGCGCTATGGCAAAATGGCGGCGCCATAGCCCAATGCGAATTCAGCGTAGGCAGCAACCCCGCCAACGTTCACGCTGTGTTCGAAACGTGGAACAAATACGGAAAACCCCTGTAGGTGCGGATTCCATATCCATTTAACCGTTCGTAGGGGCAGATTCCATATCCGCCCGCCCCTTGTTGACATAATTGACATTCGGTAACGCAGTTAACATTCGCCTCGCGTTTACCCGCGTTTACCCGCCCGTACCTAGTCGTCGTCTATTAGTTCGTATGCGTTCTTCATGCGGATCGACAATTGCTTGTACATCATATCGGCCAAGCCAAACGTGCCCCGCTCGGCGATCTTCTTCATCAGCGCGTCGTCCTGCCACTGCTCATATATGTCGCGGCCAGGCGCCGCCGGCATGAGCTCGGAACGCTGTATTGTCGCCTTCATCGCCTTGAACATAATACCGAGCATCAGTTCCTCGAACTGGACGCAGGCGTCCTTAAGCTCTGCATCGTTCTGCGTCGTCATGGCGGAACGCAGCTTCGACTCGAAGCTGTCGGTTTCCGCCATCGCAGCTATCGCCCGCGCGTCCGCGACGGACGTGGCGGCTGGCATCATGTTGTACTGCTCGGACAGGGCCGACGTAATCAGCGGCGCGATGCTGCCGTTATTTATGCCATTAACACTCATATATTATACCTCTATCAGCGTTTGAGGCTGTTTGCTATCGCCAGCATGTCGTCCGACGTCGTGATGCACTTGGAATTTGTTTCGTACGCGCGCTGCGCCACAATGAGGTTCACCATCTCGTCGGCGATGTTGACGTTGGACATTTCGACATAGCCCTGGCGGAGCTGGCTGGGCCGCCCATATTCGTCGTCGGGGATCGGATCACCGGATGCGGATGTCGTTACGAAAAAGTTGTCGCCTATCGATTCCAGGCCGTCGCGGTTCTGGAACTTCACGAGCGCTATCCGATAACCCAGGTAGTCCGCTTCGCCGTCGTCGTTCGTATATGAAAGTTCGCCGTTGATGCCGATGGTAAGGCGCGGCGCGTCGATGTTGATATATATCTCGTTGCCGCCGTCGTCCAGTACCGGCAGCCCGTCCGACGTCGTCAGCATCATGCCGTTCCCGGTCAGCGACAGCTTGAAACTGCCGTCGCGCGTGTAGTACTGGGAGCCGTCGGGACCTGCGCCTATCACAAAAAAGCCGTCCCCTTGGATGGCGACATCCAGGTAGTTGTCGGTCCGCTCAAAGCTGCCCGTGCGGAATAGCTTCGTCGTGGCCGCCGGCAGCACGCCGTGCCCGACCTGCAGGTTCACGGGGCGCCCCTGGTCCTCCATGACGTATGCGCGGCGCATCGTCTCATAAATCAAGTCGTGGAACTCGACGCGGTTGCGCTTGAACCCGACCGTGTTCACGTTCGCGATGTTGTTCGCAACCACATCCACATTGAATTGCTGCGCCTTCATACCGGAAGCCGCCGTCCACAATGAACGCATCATAATAACTCACCTCATTTTTTATGTGGGGCGCTGCCCCACTCCCCATCGGCTCGGAGAGGCGCGGCTCTCCTCGCCTTACGCGGGCGTTGCCCGCGCACCGCGTGTTGCCCGCGCACCGCGTGTTGCCCGCGCACCGCGCGTTGCCCTACACCCTGCCGACTTCGTTGACCGCTTTCTCCAGTGTCCCATCTATGAACCACACCATTTTTTGGTTGGCTTCGTACGCGCGCATACAGGCTATCATGTCAACCATCTCGGAGACGACGTTGACGTTCGACTGCTCGACATAGCCCTGCCTCAGCACGCCGTCGAACTCAATCATCACGGAATCGCCGGTCGCAGCCAAATAATTACCGCCGACTTTGCGCAGCGTGTGGGGGTCCTCGAAGCTTGTGATTAAAAGCTGCCCGACGACGGCATCTTCTTGCAACACCGTCCCGTCCTTCGTCACAATAAACTCCTCGCCCTCCAGTGTAATCGGCCCATCCGCGCCCAGCACGATGTCCCCGGCCAAAGTCCTCAGCAGCCGATCCACCCCTATCACAAACGAACCGTCCCGCGTGTAGCGCACGGCGTCCTCGGGGTCCGCCGGGTTGTTGAGCTGGATAGTAAAAAATGACCGGGCGCGGGACGCATTGTCCTCGCCCTCGAAATCGTCGATTGCGATATCCAGCGTCCTCTCGGTCCATTCCGATGGCCCGGGGTTGAAATACACGAAATTCTGGTCAATGTCCGCGCTCAGCTCGACCATGCCGACATGGGCGGTGGGGTCCAGTTGGCTGCGCACATCATAAATGCGCCTGATCATCAGTTCGGGGAACGAGCCGAATGTAGCGGTTTCCTTTTTATAGCCGTGCGTGTTCACGTTGGCAAGGTTGTTCGCAATTACGTCCATCTTGCGCGTGTGGGCCAGCATGCTCCAGCCATTCGAATACAGCCCTCTTACCATTTAAGAAGCGCCTTTCGCAGCGCCCGCCGACATTTTGCCCGGCCAGGCGCATATAGTATCGCTTATATCATCATGTTCTTCACTGTTTATATCGGAAAATAATCAGGTTGTGTTAACGTCCGCTGGGGCAACATCGATTTGATCTTTTTGGAAGCGCATCCATATGGCGTACGCCGCGACGACGAACACCATGAATATGCTGGAGTAGCCAAAGAACACGCGCGCGCCCAGCTTATCTATAACGGCGCCGCCGATGAGATTGCCGATAATACCGGCTATGGCGCTGCTACAGCTCGCGAAGGTCTGGGCGGTGGCCGTCAGCCCCTTTGGGGCAAGGCGGTAGATATATTGCACCGTGCAACTGAGATACAGCCCGTAGCCCAGCCCGTGCATGGCTTTGACCAGCAGAACGTGCCACGGCGCCCCGCAGGCGCTGTACAGCGCCACTTCAGCGGTATAGAGGAAGCCGACGAATATGATCATGCGCGTAATTTTGAAGCGCTTTAACAGGCGTGCGGAAAATATCAGCATTATAATTTCTAAAAGCGCCTCGACGCTGAGCGTGACTCCCACGAATGTGTTGAGCCCGCCTACCTCCTCTATCAGGTAGGGCATGAACGTAAATGTCGCCATGACAGGCGTGTACAGCGTGAGGTTGAACAGCAGGTATGCCATAAGCGGTTTTGTCTTTATGATGCGCCCGACCTGCATTTCCCGTAGCGAAATTTTTCGGTGCGCAATACCCCCGCCTACGCCCCCCTCGTCTTCTTTGATGCTCAGCGCTATAATGACGCACGGGATCGCGAACAACACATATCCGTAGAAAATGATGTCTATCGGCTTGTTCTCGAGCACCATGCCGTATATAAATGCCACGATGCAAAAGCCGACCGAGCCCCACAGCCGTATGGGCCCGAAGCCGACGCGCCTGTCCCTGTTAACGTGCCGCACAATCCAACTGTCCAGCAGCGCCATGGTGGGCGAGCCGACGAACCGGTTGAGCGGCAGGATTATCAGAACGACTAGCGGGGAGAACCATCGGACGGAATGCGGCAATATGAACCAAAACACAGCGGACGCTGCGACGCATATCGCGAATACCTTTTTGACGGAGCGCAGCTTGTCCGACACGATGCCCCACAGCGGCGGCGCCACGATGTTGATGGACGTGAACGCGGCGCTCATCGTGCCGATTTGCATGGCGGTGAAGTTTAGCCCCTGCAAATACACCGTCGTAAACGACGTGGCCGCCATCGCCGCCCAATACAAAAACCCCATTCCGCCATACTGATAAAACGGCCTGGGCATCGATAAAAAAGCATATTTGACCCTGCGCACAATATTTCGCATGCCTATTAGCTACCTTATAATTAATACTTGCGGCGGTTCAAACTGTGGGTATATTATCATAAATATTGATATAATTGGAGGTTGCCGAATGTTTTTCCAAAAATTTAGCCCGTTGACGTCGGACGAAGTAAACCGTAAAACGGCTGCGTTGCCCAGGGCAAGAGACGGCGCCTACAGCCCCGGCAAAGACAGGCTCTTTTTTTCTGACGGTAACAAGGCCGCCCGGTTCGCCGAAGACGGTTTTGCGTCTGACGCATGCGCCCTGCTCGCCGACAGGCAGCTAAAGCTGCAGCTCAGCGGCCCGTACGCGCCGGCTCAGCTTGACTACAGTTTCGGGGGCGGAACCGGCGGCACGCTGACCGTCGCGGAGAACGGGACGGAATATACAAACGTCCCCTACAATGCCATCCGCCTGCGCCGGGGCGTCGTCCTGTTCACGCACATGATCCCCGGCACATCGCGCGGGTGGCATATTGTCGCGGATCTGGACACGTCGCTGGTCACCGCGTTTGAGACTTGGTTCGGCGTCACCGTCCCGGTCGGCGGCAACCTGTCGCGCACCCGCCAGCCGGAAAGCTTCCGCGATATCCCGCGCGAAGTGCAGCGCCAATACCACTTCGGCTACGACGAAATCGGGCGCAGGGCGCACTTCGGCGCGCACGGGCCGGAGACCCCAGACAAACTGCACGGGACGACCAACCGCATCGAGGGGCGCGGGCTGCACTGGGCGTACGACGATGGCTCTGAATGCCTCACGTTCTTCCCGTCCGTGGTATGCTCGATCACCGTGCCGCTGGGCGAAGCGTCCGACACGCTGGCCCTCTCGTACCCCTCCGACTTTTTGCGCATCGACGACGATATATACATATTCGCTAAATGGGGCGTCGAGTACGGCGGAGAGATGTGGCTGGAGGTCGTCGACATGCGCGAGCTGAGAGCCGTCGGCGTCAAGTTCGGTTTCGACGCCGCCGACGAATTCGAATACAGCTTACACAGCGCCCTTTTGACCGTTACGGGCGACGCTGCCCATCTGGAAAAAATTACGGACTATGGCGAAGACGCGCCCCCAATGATAATGCTAAAAGACGGCAAGGGCGCCCGGTACGCGTACAGGCCCAGGGACATGGACATCCCCATGACGGGGGCCGAGGCGGCCGAAGCCGCAAAACATAAGCGCGTCTATGACTTCAGCGTACCGAACAGCATGAGCGGCAACTGCCTGCCGCTCAATTACAGCCTCGCGGGCAGGCGCCTAGTCCTCGAATACGACCACGTAGAAACGCCCTACGCGTGGTCTGCGAAAAACACCCCGGACAAGCTGCCGACGTCATATGAATACGAATTCACAAGCGCCAACACGCTGCGCTGGAGGGCGAAGGCTGACGGCGTTGGGGACACTGGTAGCACAGGTGGCGCGGCTGCTATTCGCGACGAATGGGGCGACTGGCGTGAGGAAAAATACATCTGTTTCGAACCAGCCCGCGACATCTACTTCTTTTCACATTTGCTGACAGGCGAGCCGGACAGCGCGAGCGCAGTCCAAGCCGTGGACTTTTCCACGGGGCTCGCCACATGCGTCTACGCGCGGATCGGCAGTTGGACGAGCGAGTGGGAGGCCGGCGCCACCTGCCTGTTCGGCACTGCCGCCGGCGAGGGCGTCGCACCGGCGCCTTTCGGGCGGCGGCACGGCTTCACCAACGACTTGGTTGGCAAGTGCTACGCCTGGTCGTATTCCGAGCAGGCGAACAGCATCCACATATACAGCTCGCCCAAAAGCTATAGCTGGACCATCTTCCAGGCGGACAACTCCGGCGGCGCCTCGTGGAGCAGCCCGGGCTTTTACGTCAAGCTGCGAGAGGACGCGTATTTGTTCCAGTGGGTCGAAGAAAATTGTAACGGGGCGCAGAGCGTCGTATGCTTCAACCCCCGTGTCATGCACGACAGCGGCTTTTCATACGGCGTCACAAGCCACGGTGGCCTGCAGCTCAGCATAATGGGCGCGTTCGCCCGGCGTCTCGGCTCGTTCGACATTATGAAATACTTCGACAAATCCACGCTGCGATAATTAAACAAATATTTAACATACGCTCATTTAACGATTGCAACCATTAATATACTCAGCAATAAATAGGGGTGAATGTTATTCGCTCACGACTTAACAATCGCATAAACTATAAATATTCAAATATATTGGTAAATTATTTATATAATGTATAATATAAATTGGGACAATAATCGAAAACGCTTTTTTAATATTAGGGCGGGCAGGATGCAGGCCATATAAACATATATCACAATGTTGAAAAAATTATATATTTTAAAAAACGTCGCAGATAAACTAACAATAGTTATTGAGTTTATAAAGGATAAATTCGATGGATATTTTGACAGATATTCAAAAAAAAAGATTTTTAGATATATCGGGAATAGAATTTGATTTCAAAGAATTAAGAAGAAATTTTACAACCCCATATCCTTACAATGACAGATCATGGAAATATTCGCCTTGGCATTTTACTTATGTTATCGAAGAAGAAACAGGGAATTTAATATGCGAATTGGAACACCGGATGACGAATAATAGAATTTATGGGTGGGATATATTTGGAAACGAATTACCAAATGAAATATTATATAAATACTTTACACCACATTTATAAATATTAATCATTCAAATGATACTATGTGATTAATAGCGCGTTCAACTTTAATTTTCTGCCAGAGAATCAAAACCGCCAAATATTAATTCACATGCATTATCTGCATTCATGCTCATTAGCGGGATATAAAAGCCTTTAATATGATTAATGCCCCAATAACGAGCTTTTTTTGTCTCATCCATTACTCTTGCTTCAAATTTATTTTCATCATCCAAAAAATAGTCCATTATACCATCTATGTTATACAATGGATTGTAAAATTCCCAAAAATTGCTCGGTGAAATTATACTTGGCAAGGCATTCATATCATCATAATCAAACCGAGCAACAAGTATCTGTGGCTCGTCATATTCACCCAAATTAATTTCCAACACATATATTGGTCCATTTCGAAAACCGTTTTCTAATTCAATATTATTTTTATTTTGGAAAACCAAGATGAAGTCATTTACAGCCCAACCATAAATATCTTGATCGCTTTTATATCGTAAAAATTTTTCTGAACATGCTATATAATCATCTTTTTCTCTTGAATAGGTAAGTAATAAAGATATTAACTTTTGTATGCTTTCATATGTTTTATATACAACACTAAATGCGTTTACGATGTTTTCGCCGACATTGTTATTTGAATCCATAAAATTAATCCCTTTTTATTATTTATCTTATCAATATTAAATATCTGTGTTTGTTTTTTTATTGAAATAGCCAATAATATTCTGGATTGATATCAGGTATCTCCCAATTAAAGCCATCAAATTGTGTAAATCCTTTTTTTATTAATAAATTAATTAAATCTTGAATTATTACTTGTTGAAAAACATTTGTTACAACTATCTTTTGTAATGCTGATAATGCCTTTTGCCATGTTATGTAACCAAAATCTACTCCTGTTGCAATTATTATATCTCCATTCTGTTCTCGTTTTTTAATATCATTATTAATTTTTAATGCGGACGATTCAGGAGCAAGAAGGAGTAAAACTTTATTTTTATAATTACCATATTTTGAATTTAATAGTCTTGATTCTCGGCTGAGCTGATTTTCGCTTAACATATATTCCTTATCGATTCTTGATGATTCATCATATTCATCATCCGTCGACAAATAACTATACAGTTTAACTTCAATTAAAAATACAATATCTGCCATTTTAATAATTACATCAGGCTCAACACCATCGCCTCGACAATCTTGCCAAAACTCAATCATTTCATGCCAATCATCAATATGTAAATTGTCTATGCAATTTCGTAATCGTTCAGGAATAAAACTCTCTAACAAAATATGCTTGATACCAACCTCAAAAGGCAAATAGCGTAAGCTCCCAAAAAAATTGCCTGTAAGCTGATCCTCAAGACGATCAGATAGGTTGCTTCCTGTCTTACTTATTTTGTTATATATCTCTGCAATCATTATAACACCTACGCTAAAATGTCTGTGGGTTTATGGGTTTATAGTACGCTACTATTTATGTGGCAATTTTTTTTCGCATACCACATGACTATAAATGTATATCGGCAAAAATTTCATTTATATTATATTTTAGCAATATCTTGAATTGTTCGATGCATTAATACACAATATAAACAACGATCCTATATGTATCGTGGCGCTGATATGAGTTTAAAACAATGGGATGTAAAATTTAAATATAATAGATAAATACTGCGAAGGTAATCGCATTAAAGCAAAAAAAGCCGTGTTGCGCCGGCAGTTCTTTTTATAACTTTCCCAGCATCTACCTCATGTCTCTCCGGATTGATAATAATGAATATATTTACCATTGCAAATAAAACTGAAAATAATTCACAATACATCTTGACAATGTGAATAAAATTCGATACAATATTTGCATTGCTCCGCGTGCGCTAATAATGCTAATAGCGTCATTGATAATAATATTAGCGAAAAAGGTTTAAATGTCAGACCATAGTATGTCAAGCATTAGGAGAGGGGAGTTAAGCATGTTATTGGCAGAAGCATTATTTAAGAAAGCGGTTTTGAAGAAAGAATTGGAAACACTGGAACAGCGCATGGGCGAAAGCGCCCGAGTCCCTCATGACGAGGAGCCGATAGACGACTATCTCGTTCTGCTTGGCAGCTATTTAGAAAAAGAAGGCGAACTGCTTGATATGAATTTACGGATACAGACAACGAATATCAGCACCGCATTCAGAGAGGGGGAAACTATTTCCCAAGCAATAAACAGGCGCGACAGTTTGAAGCGTATTGTCAGCATGTATAACAAGCTGCTCAGCGCGGCAACCGGTGGCGGCAGCCGCGGAATCTTCAGCAGTCGCGATGTTAAGTACAAGCGTGTCGTAGACATGGACAAAACGCGTGCTGATATGAGCAATGCGGCGATGCAGTATCGTGAACTCGATGTAAAACTCCAGCAACTGAATTGGAACACCGAACTGCTGTGACGGAGATGGTAGGAGTTATGTAGGCGCGTCACGAAAGACATTTACCTTTAAAGTAAATACGGTCACCAGACTGATATTCTGGATACTTAAAAATTAGCTTTGAAGAGTGACATGCGTAAAATTGAAGCCTCAAATTTTAATACCTGTGACGGATGCTGACTCCGAGGGTGGGAACGGGGATACGTGATAATTGTTGTGTATGATATAATCATATACGAGGATTTGTAAAATCGCTTATTACGAGGTTGTGGCGGATGGATACTGCGGCAGTGCTTGATATAGTAAAACGGGGTGAAGACAGTCGGCATCAATTCAAACGAAATATTGACCACGCAGGTTCGTTGGCTGCTGATATGGTGGCGTTCAGTAATGGAGATGGCGGGATGTTGCTTATCGGAGTCGATGACGATGGCGTTATTGTGTTGAGGGCATACCGTCCAGAATAATTAGTTGAGTATCAATCATTGATTGCCTAAACAATGTTAGGCGAAATAATTAAGCGCCAGCCCCCGGTATTGTATCGAGGGGCTGGCGCCATTCCAATTATAAATTTAGATTATTAAATTATACGCCCATCAAATTATGCGCCCATCAACGCATCAGCGGGCCAGGAACCTGTCCAAAGCAGCCTGTTGGATCGCAATGACTTCTTCGACGCCCATATCTTTTAGCTGAGCCAGGTAGCTGTCGTAATCGGACAGGGGGCGCGTGCCGTTAATGAAGCTCAAACGGCTTTCCTCTACATACGTGCCGATATCCGCCAGCAAATCCGAATAGCGTTCGCTCTCTGCCGGGGTTCGGGTCACGGGCGGCATAATGCGGACATAATTGATGTCCTTGTTCCAATTTTCGACAGACTCGCGCTGCCAGTCAAAGAACAGCATGCGCTGCTCGCGGACCGAGGCCAACTGAACAGAGGACGGCGTCATCGAACCGTAACAGAACCTTGCCAGCGCCTGGTCAATGGTCAGGCCGTCGGGGTTGTTCATTACATAGTCGGAAAGGACAGGCTCGCCGTCGACGAGGTTGTAGCTCTCCCCTTCCTGCCCGAAGCAGTACATGATCTGTCCTTCGTCGCTGTAAGCCCAGTCGAAATATTTCGTCAGCTCAACGGGGTATTTGCATGCGGTCGTTAGATATATAACAGCGGCGCCCATCGGATCGCCGTTAAAATTATAGCCCGGGCTCCCGTCTTTTGTGAATGTCGGGATGCCTACGAACTTGCGTTCGGGGAAACCGTTCTCGTCAAAGTAGTTGTTCATCAGCCCGGTGCTCCCGCCCGCTTCGCCGAACGAGGCGCCGCTGATGCCGGATGTGATGCGGTCCTCATACAGCCGCTGGTTGTTCGTGGAGTAGTCCGGGTCCACCAGTCCTTCGGAATACCATAGGCTCCAAGTCTCGATGGCGTCCCGGTACTGTTCGGAATAAGGGCTGTACACATATACACCGTCGATGTTCGCATGGTCGACATTGATGCCCCATGGATGGAACATGGCATAGGAATAACCGGTCCATGATGTGTAGGGGTATATGGTCTGACCGGTGTTGTCCAAATCCGCATCTTTAAATGCAACCAACATATCATGGTACTCGTCAAAGGATTTTGGGATATCGAGGCCCAGATCATCGAGCCAATCCTTGCGTACCATTTGCCCCCAAACGCTCTTCATGGTTTGCCTGATCTTGATATTGGGGAAGGAGAACAAAATGCCCTCGTCCGTAGAGATGTAGCGCCTGATGTCCGGGAACTCATCCATCAACGCATTTAGATATGGGCCGTGCTCCGCCAGTAAATCATTAAGGGGCATTATGACATTGTCGGCCAATCCTTTGGCCGCACCGCCGCTGCCCCAGGAGCCGCCATTGATAATATCGGGGTAGTCGCCGCTGGCCAACATCAAGTTAAACGCTTCCGTCTCCTGCCCGACCGCCGGGTGCTGGAAAACAATTTTGACATTGGTCATGCGTTCAAGCTCGGAGAACATCCACATTTCGCTGTAGTCTTTCAGGCTTGCCGTAGCTTTCGCGTTCAGCGGGTGATACATGGTAAACTCCGTCACGGTGTCGAAAAGGGGGAATGCGCCGGGTTCGGCCGCTGTCTGCCCGGCGGCATCGCCCGCTGCGCCAGCCGCCGCCGTGGTCGCAGGCGATGCAACAGCAGCAGCCGTTGTAGCCGCCGCCGCAGCAGCAGTCGTGGCCTCCGCAGCAGCCGCAGCCGCTGCCGTGGTCGCAGCCGCAGCTGCCGCCGTTGTGGCATTGCTTCCAGCCGTTGTCGCGGCGGCGGGCGCTTGGCCCTGCCCGCAGGCGACCAGCAACGACGCCGCCAAAATCAACGCGAGCACTAAATTGAAGATTGATTGATGCCGTTTGATTTTTTTCATTTTACCTCCTAATTTTCATTTATTATTGGATTTTCGCCGCCGTTATTTTTCCGTACGAATGAAAGGTAAAAGCACTATACCATAATCTAAATTCATACGTCAACGCAACAAAAAAATAACCGAAAAATGGACTTTTCGACCTTTTATCCAACCGTATCTATAAATATTGCATACGCTTCACCTAATATACTAGCTAATGCTTGTATATTCATCCAAGATACTATAATATATAAAATATTTCAAAAAACCGCTTGGGAGGGGATCGTATGGGGAAGTATTGGTACCAAAAAAACTTGCGTTTTTTACAAACGGTGCTCCGGGAAATCGATATTATCGACTATGACGCGAAGACCGTCGTGGAGTACATGAAAACGGTGAACGCAAATTGCCTTGTGGTAAATGCGGGGGGCGTGATCGATTTTTTTGACAATCCCCTGGAAATGGCGAACCGCAACCGTTTTTACAAAAAAGAAATTCTCCATGATATATGCGACGAGATACACAAAGCCGGCATGAACGTGATCACCCGGGTGGATTTTCGGGGCGTGGAGCCCAGGCGGTACGGCCTGCATCCCGATTGGTTCGCGCTGGATCAAAATGGGAAGCCCAAAATCGGCGACATGCACAATGTAAAAATTGCTGCTCCATGTTATAACTCGCATTATGCCAATGTCCACGCAGAAAATTTCGTAAACTACCTCCTGAGCAATTACGAGCTCGACGGCATTTGGCAAAATGCGCTGGGCTTTGACCACAGCCCATGCTATTGCAAAAATTGCCGCGATGATTTCCGCAGCAAAACCGGCGGCGAGATCCCGCGCATCCCCGATGGGATGGACATGATGACGGCTCTTGATAGCCCCGCTTTCAAGGAGTACCGTGCATGGAAAGAGTTCCACGCCGACCGCCATATGGAAAAAATGCGCACGGCCATCAAAAAGTTTGGCGACGACAAGATTTATTGCGCCGAGGTATTCGACATCTACAATACGAGTTTCAGCAAAGCCACAGGCATCGACCATATGAACGCGAAGAAAAGCTTCGATTATATCGTCAGTTGCGTGTTCATAAATTCATTCTTCGGCGGCCTACATAGCAATCCATACGATCTTATCCACAACGGGGCCACGACAATCCGCTACTCCCGGGCGTTGGACCCGGCAATGCAGCCGGTAATAGTGACGGGCGGCAACGGCACGCGCTGGCGCATGATAGCCGACCCCTTGCTGGAGGATCGCCTGTGGCAGTGGGAAATCGCCAGCGTGGGCGGCGGGCTGTGGAACTGTTATTTCAACGGTATGTGCCCGGCAAAAACGGTGGACCGCAGGGCTGCGTACAACGAAAAACCGATATATACCTATTTGGCGGACAATTCCGACAGCATTTCCGATACCGTCCCCGTCAAGGACGTCGCCATATATTTTTCCAACCCCACAAAGGACAGGCTCAGTTCCAGGGACGAAACCAAGGACGGCTACGGTGTATACATAAAAGGCATCGAAAGGGTGCTGCTGGAAAACCACATTCAATATAACTTTATCCCGGATTCTGAGTTTACTACGGAGAGCCTGAAAAACGTCAAGACGTTGCTTCTGCCAAACGCCGCCTACATGCCGAGCAAGGACGTGGAGATCATCCGCGAATACGTGAAAAATGGCGGGGGGCTGATAGCTTCGCATGACGCCTCCCTGAACGACGAAAACGGGGTGCAGCGGGAGAACTTCGGCTTGGCGGATGTGTTCGGCGTGCGCAACACGGGCATTGTGATGGAAACTTACAATGATTCCTACCAATTGGTAGGGAACCGCAACAGCCCGCTGCTGAAGGGCCTGGGCGACACGGACGTATTGATGAACGGCGGGACGACGTTGCTGTGCGCCAAGGCGGACCCGAGCTACGATGTGGCGGCCACATATATCCCGACGATCCACAACCAGCCGCCGGAATATGGCTGGGTACATAATATGTCCACCGAATACCCCACGATGATTTCCGGCGAATATGGCAAGGGCAAGGCCGTGTATTTCGCCAACGGGATCGAGGCCCAGTGCTATGTAAACGGGCACGAGGACTATACGGAAATATATAAAAATGCCATAGACTATGCGACCGGCGGCCAATATACGCTTAAGGCGGAGGCGCCGAGGAGCGTTCATATCAACGCCATTGAAGACCAGAACAACGCCGATCACCTGATTATATCTTTCATCAATACCACCGGGACCTCCCAGCGCCCGGTGAAAGAAGTCATACCGGTGCATAACGTCAAAGCATTTGTCCCCTTACACAACAAGCAACTGGCTAGTTCCAAGGTTTTGTACGGCGGCGACGCGGCAGCGGCAGCGGCATCGGCAACGGCAGCGGTGGCTGTAGCAGTGGAAAATGGCGCGGTCGCAATTACCATAGGCACATTGGACGAGTTTGCCAGCGTGGAATTAACATTGGCTTAAAGAAAGGTGAACGTGAAAATAATATGAAAGGGCAGGACTGTAGCGCAAAGTGACAAAAATCGGAATGAGGCTTGTCACGTATGCCACTGCATTATACATGGTCATTTGTGCGTAGTCCGAGCATGGCGTTTTTATGACGTCGAAAATAGTGCCCAACCCCAATAGCCGCAGTAAGCCGGGCATTTTCAATGTGGTCGGCAGGGAGTTTAAGATTAATTATCCCATCTATCTGATGGTTCTACCTGCCGTAATTTATTATGTCATGTTTTCATATCTGCCCATGTACGGCGCGCAAATCGCATTCAAAAATTTCAGCCCCAGCACCGGCATATGGAATAGCCCTTGGGTCGGGTTGAAGCACTTTATAAGTTTTTTCCAGAGTTACTACTTCACGAGGATTTTGCTCAATACCATAATCCTCAGTTTATACAGGCTTGTGTTCGGCTTCCCCGCGCCCATCATTTTAGCGCTGCTATTAAATGAAGTAAGGATGCAGCGCTTTAAAAAAACGGTGCAGACGATAAGCTATTTGCCGCATTTTATATCGATGGTCGTAGTGTGCGGCATAATCGTGGACTTCACATCCACGAGGGGGCTTATCAACGATATCATCGTTTTCTTCGGCGCCGAGGCCATCCCGTTCCTCCGCTTCCCCCAATATTTTCGGACCATATATACATCGTCAAGCATATGGCAGGAAATTGGCTGGGGCTCGATTATCTACCTCGCAAGCATTTCAAACATCGACCAGCAACTTTATGAGGCCGCCAAAATCGAGGGAGCGGGCCGTTTCCGCCAAATGCTTTCGGTGACGCTGCCCGGCATCGCCCCAATGATAATCGTGCTGCTGATATTGCAAGCCGGCAACATCATGTCCATGGGCGCGGAAAAAATTCTATTGCTTTACAACCCGGGCACCTATGAGACTGCCGACGTCATCTCAACTTTTGTCTACAGAAAAGGCCTTTTGGAAGCGAACTACAGTTACAGTACCGCAGTCGGGCTTTTTAATTCGGTTATTAATTTCTCAATGCTAATCGCAGTCAACAAGCTAAGCCGGACGCTTTCTGAAAGCAGCCTATGGTAAGGAGGGGGTGACGATGTTGCGCAGGAACAAAGTAAAGCGTTCCGCAGGCGAATGGGTATTCGATACTTGCAATACAGTTTTTTTGGCGTGTATAGCGTTTACCGCCTTGTACCCTTTCGTATTCATATTTTTGTATTCCATCAGCGACCCTACCCGGATGATGGGGCGCATCGGCATAATTCTGTGGCCGAGGGGGTTTCAGGCTGAAGCCTACCGCATGGTTTTTATGAACCCCATGATAACCACGGGCTACCTTAATACCCTGTTTTATTTGTTTTTCGGGCTGCTCATCAATATGGTCATGACAATGACCGCCGCATACGCCCTTTCGCGCAGGGGGGTCAAGTTTAAACGCATTATTTCGCTATTCATCATATTCACTATGTTTTTCAGCGGCGGGCTGATACCGTTCTATTTGCAAGTCCGCGCCTATGGGCTGCTGGATTCGAGGCTGGCGCTGCTCCTGCCGAGCGCGATGTCAGCGTTCAACCTGATAATTATGCGGACCGGGTTTGAGACGGTCCCCATCAGCCTGGAAGAGTCGGCGAAGCTGGACGGCGCCACGCATCTGCAAATATGCTTCCGCATCATCGTCCCGCTCTCATTGCCTGTTATAGCCGTCATCACGCTGTATTACGGCGTCTACCACTGGAACGCCTGGTACCACGCCATGATATTTATCCGCACGCGCGATTTGTACCCCTTGCAATTGATACTGCGCGAAATCCTCATCGCGAACCAGACTGACAACATGATGGTGGAATCGGGCATAGTAGCCGCCCTTGGCGAGGCGATCAAATACGCCACAATAATAGTGGCCACATTGCCTGTGCTGTGCGTATACCCGTTCCTGCAAAGGTATTTCGTCAAAGGGATAATGATCGGCGCGGTCAAGGAATAATAATTTATAATAATTATTGAAATTTAGCACATATAATAATCATCCCTTTCTTGCCCAAATTATAGCATCCGCTTGGTAGCAGGTAATGTTTGAAATGCCTTTCATTTTTTTGTAACACTGGATCAGTATAAATTTATCTGCATCGCGAACCCGGTTACAATGAAGCCTGCTTATAAAAGCAGTATGTTAATCCGACCGCCACCACATGCAACTTCAAGCAGATTTTACGGCGTTCTATCGGTCTGTGTATGCAAGACATTGATTAAAAACTCAACATCGTTTGTTTGGTTTTCAAACTGCTCTTACGCATTTACGTACAATGTTTAGCAATACATTGTCTGTTCATTGAATGCTGGCATTGTAAATGTCTACTAGTTTTTGGATACCCTGGGATTCGATATTGCTGACATAACCATCCCAGTCGGTTTCAAGGCTCATGGAGCCGGTTACGAAGGCTTCGATGGATTTATCGACATAATCTTTTATAGGCGCAGAAATCATCCCTGCGTCTTCTTTATCGTCTATGGTCATTTTGGCCCTCGGGGGTGAAGCCACGAACAGATTCATGGCGTCCATCTGCGCGGTGATGACGGCGGCTTCCGGTCCGATGTATTCATAGAACCTATCTTTGCGTCGGTATGCAGTCAAATATGCGTAAAGGCCAAAATCCATTTGGGATTGCTTTGGCGCGCCATTTGGCGAGTTTAACAACTCAGGCGTAAATACATAATTCCCGTTTTCCACGAGATAAGTCTTTCCTTCCACGCCCCAATTGCCCAACAGGGAACCCTCTTCGGAATAGCACCACCAGTCGAGGAAACGCATCATATCATTGAAGTAAGGCCTTTTTTCAATTGCAGACGGGATCACGAACATATTATCCGCATACGAAGTGTTTTGTAATGGCAGGGGCGAATCGGCTGTTGCTTTTAATGGCACTACATTATCCAATTTGAACCCGGCTGTGTTTTCTTCGCCCGGAGAATTAATGCTTGGAAGTTGGTCCCCCCAGCACCATGTGACTGTGGAACGGCCTGTTATAAGCTTTTGAGCCCATTGATCCAAATCTACAGTGAATAGTTCGGGATCCATCAATCCTTCTGCATAGGTTTTATGCAGGTATTCCAACAAACTCTTAAATTTTGGCGAAGTTGCCGAGGCTTCATACTGTTTTGTGTCCCTATCATAATACACATTGTCATTGCCTGTTAGTATTTCAAAATGCCAGGAGCGACCCATAAACGCAATTACCTGCGCAATGCCCCAAAACATTATGATAGGCATGGATTGCGGATCGTTCTCTTTAAAAACTTTCATATTATCATACAACTGCTCAAAATCCGTGGGCACATCTAAACCATATTTTTCCAATAAATCCAATCTGATAGCTAAACCCGCGCTAAATGCACCGGCTTCAAATATCCCCGGGAGGGAGTATAGTTTTCCATCCAGCTCCCTCAGATTGTTTAAATCTGCTTCTAAATCCCTCTCTTCGAGCCTCCTTGTGAAATTCGGTAATAAATCCATGTGATCGCTGATGGGCAACAATACGCCATTTATGGCGAATTCGCTGTCGTCCCCACGCGACATATACATATCGGGCCATTCGGACGCGTTCAACATCAGCATCTGTTTTGTCCTGAAATCCGTTTGTGGCACTACCATGAAGTCCAGGCTGACATTCGTCCTGGCTTTCAACTCGGTTAATAATAACCAGTCGTTTTTATGGGGGAACGATGGGTTGTCGGGGTACAGGATGGTAAATGTCAGGGGTTCGTCGCTGATCCACGCGTCACCTGTCTCCTGCGCCGCCGCCGCTGCCGCTGTTGTAGTCGCCGCCGCTGTAGTTGCCGTTGTAGCTGCTTGCGTAGCTGCCGCTGCGCTTTGTGTTGTAGTGCTTGCGGCGGCTGCAGCAGTGGTGTTTTGCCCCGACGGCTGCGGCGAACAGCCGAACGCTGTCACGCACATGACAAATGCCATTACAAAGGCGATGATAGACCTTTGAATTCGTTTCATAATAAGCTTTCCTCCTTATGGTACGATTTATTGATGGGTTAGTATTATCCTTTAATGGATCCGAGCGTCATCCCTTGGACAAAGTATCTTTGTACAAAAGGATAAATAGCTGTGATGGGCAGCACTGTCAATATGATGGCCGCCGATTTAAGCGATGTCGAGTTCATTTTTAAGTTGGGGCCGATGCCGATCATCGCATTCATGCCAGCCATTGTCGCGTCTATGCCCATGATTATGTTGCGCAATAAGAGCATGATAGGAAATTTTTCATTGGAATGCAGATATATCATGGGCGAAAACCAGTCGTTCCAAATATTCAACGAGCAAAACAAAGCCACAGTGGCCAATACTGGCTTGCACAAAGGCAAAATGATGCTATAGAGAATCATGAACGGGTTCATGCCATCTATAGCCGCAGCTTCTTCAAGCTCTAAGGGGATGGCTTGGATGGAGCCCATAACAAGAATTATATAGAAATGGTTGAACGTGATTGGTAATACCAAGGCCCACATGGAATTGGTCAACCCCATTTTGGACACAAGGATAAAATTTGGTATGAGGCCGCCATTGAAGAACATAGTGCCGATGAAAAGCACCATAACGATGCCCCTGCCAATAAAATGTGTTTTTGACAAAGGGTATGCGCACAAAGCCGTGACTGTCAATGTCAGTGCAGTGCCAGTGACAGTATATATAATAGTGTTTTTGTATGCGTTAAAGAAACCTACATATTCAACGACGCCTCGGAAGTTTTCTATATGAAAACCCACAGGCCAGATGAACACCTGGCCATTCCAAATTGCGTTTGTATCGCTGGTGGCCCTGGCGAATAAATAAAAAAAGGGGAACACGCATAATACTATAACCATCAGCATAATAATGGTGTTGACAATACTAAAAACTATATCTGCTAATGATAATGTCGTTTTACGCATAATCTTATCCCTTATATCAAAAAAAACTGATATCGGTTAACTTTTTGGATATAGCGTTTGATGTAGTGAGGAGGAAGACGGCGATGGTGCTGCCGAACAAACCTGCCGCAGCGGCATAACTAAAATTGTTCCTCTCCAGCCCCATGCGGTAGACATATGTTTCAATTATATCCGCAGTCGAGGCGTTGGAGGGGGTATATAACAATAATGATTTGTCATATCCCAGCATCAGCATATAACCCAGGTTCAAGAGTAGTAAATAAATAATGGTCGTCATGATGCCCGGCACGGATACGTGGATCATTTTTGCGAAACGCTTGGCGCCATCCATTTCTGCCGCTTCATAAAGTTCGGGATTGATGCTCGTGAGCGCCGCAAGATAGATGATTGCATTATAGCCTGTAAACTGCCATGTATTCGAAGCAACATAAATAGTGCGGTACCAGGCTGCTTCATTTAAAAAATAAATAGGTTCAATACCGATATATCCCAACATAATATTAATGACGCCTGAGTCTGGCGATAATATTTCTCGTAACATGCCTACGACAATGACCGTGGATAAAAAACGGGGGAGATATGATATAGTCTGCGTAAATCTCTTAAAAAGCGTTTGATTGATTTCATTTATCAAAAGCGCGAAAATAATTGGTAGCGGAAAATTAATAGTCAGCCCCATAATACTTAGAACAAGTGAGTTTTTAAACGCGGTCCAAAACATTGGATCCGATATAAAACGTTCGAAATAACGAAAACCGACCCAGCTTTCGCCATACATGAAACCGCCTACAGTGTACCTTCTGAATGCAATGACGTTGCCGACTACCGGGATTATCCGAAATATAATGAGAATTACTAAAGGTATCAATAACATGAAATAGTAATATTTGTCTTTTGAAAAACGTTTGAATAATTTGCTTCTTTTGGACGCGGCAATTGCGATGGATGGCTCCGGATTAGCCATGAGCTACATTCCTTCCATACTGGATGATAATTCAAACATTATTGATAATAAAAAATTATTTATAAAGTTCTTTGAAGTATATTATAATTGGTAATCAAAAGCAAGCGAAATGAGCTGCCGTATATCGTATATATATGGAAAGGAAAAAATATGAAGACTAAAACAAAACGTGAGCCAGATTTTAACAACCTCATAAAAATCTTGCGGCGTGAGAAGCCGAATCGCCCCACGGCATTTGAATTTGGCATCGGTGGGCATGTTTTATCATATTATCTTGGCGGTGATGAGCCGATATCGGATGATGTCAACTCGCACCACGCATATATCGCAAAGGGGTTTTTCGCAGCCGGATATGACTATGCGCCTATCAGGCCTTTTGATTCGCCCATATATGACCCCATAAGCGTCGAGCGTTCAAAAACAATCTCATTGAATGGACGCGCCGCCATTATAG
>WRLR01000075.1 GCA_009777515.1 Oscillospiraceae bacterium
CTCGCCGATGCTGTGCTCGTTGCCGTATACCGCTGCCCCGTCGATGTGCCGGTAGCCGGCGTCCAGGGCGGCCTTGATGGCGACGCGCGCCACTTCCCCGTCGGGGGTCTGCCACGTGCCGAACCCGACGCATGGTATTTTTACGCCGTTAGATAGAGTAAAACAATCAGTGAGTGACTTGTACGCCATTTTAACACCTCCGTGATTTAACGGGCTTCAAGGCCCTGATTCAAAAACATACAGCAGGGAACTCCGATCCCAAGGAACTTCGTTCCAAGGAACTTCGTTCCAAGGAACTTCGTTCCTGGGACTTCTGTCCCTTTGTATCGTTCAATATAATAACATAATTTATAATAACTGTCGATTGATAGCACATATGCAAATCATTCGGAAAAGTCCAGCTCCTCAAAATCGTCGCCGTCCCCCCCGTCGGCCCCTACCGGGAACGCGCCGCCGAAAACGGAATCGTCGCCCACCACGACGGTCATGCCGCCGTCGCCCTTGGCGACCGCGTAGCTCTTTCGTATCTCGTCCTCTATCTCGGCGCAGATCTCCGGGTTTTCCAGGAGGAACTGCTTAACGTTCTCCCTCCCCTGCCCGATCCGCTGACCGCTGTAAGAGAACCACGAGCCGCTCTTGTTTATGATATCCATGTCGGTGGCGATGTCCAGGATGCTGCCCTGCTTGGATATGCCCTGCCCGTAGATGATGTCCACCTCCACCTGCTTGAACGGCGGCGCCACCTTGTTTTTAACGACTTTAATGCGCGTGCGGTTGCCGATCTGGTCCGCGCCGTCCTTGATCCACTCGACGCGCCGGACGTCCAGCCTGACCGACGCGTAGAACTTGAGCGCCCTGCCGCCCGGGGTGGTCTCCGACGGGCCGTACGTTATGCCCACTTTTTCGCGCAGTTGGTTTATGAAGATGCACACAGTGCGGGACTTGCTCACGACCCCCGCCAGCTTGCGCAGCGCCTGCGACATGAGCCGCGCTTGCAACCCGACGTGCGGGTCGCCCATTTCGCCGTCGATCTCCGCCTTTGGGACGAGCGCCGCGACCGAGTCGACGACCACGACGTCCAGCGCCCCGCTGCGCACCAGCGTCTCCGTTATTTCGAGCGCTTGCTCGCCCGTGTCAGGCTGCGAAACGAACAGGTTGTCCGTGTCGACGCCGAGGTTTCCGGCGTACGCCGGGTCGAGGGCGTGCTCCGCGTCGATGAACGCAGCCTCGCCGCCGAGCCGCTGCGCCTCCGCCACGAGGTGCAGCGCGACGGTCGTCTTGCCCGAGGCCTCCGGCCCGAATATCTCCACAATCCTGCCCCTAGGCAACCCGCCCACGCCCAGCGCTATGTCGAGGCCGATGGAGCCGGTCGGTATCGCCTCCACGTTGAAATGCGCGCTCTCGCCCAGCTTCATGATCGCGCCTTTGCCGTAATGCTTTTCAATATTGCCGAGCGCCACCTCGAGCGCCTTTTTCTTGTCTATGCTCGCATAGTCCACCGGCGCCGTTCTTTTCCGTTCCGCCATCGTGCTACCTCCCTCGTATATCCGCCGCTTATGTTCGTCTATTTATGGCCGCAATATATGGCCGCCGCGCCCAAGCCGCAGTTTTGCGCCCATTGAATGCCGCTCCCATATTAATATCGTATTTGTTAATATTTGTCAATAGCCAAAGCGCCGCTTTATGCCGCTTTTTATCTTTTCCAAAATTTCGAGGACCTCCGGCAGCCGGAAAGCCGCCAGGAGCCCGAAGTATATGATTGCGCCGACGGCGGCGTTCGCGCCCAGGGCCAAGAGCTGGCGCAGCTTCAGCGCCGCGCCGAACGGCCCGGTCAAAAGCCCCGGCGGCGCGGCGCGGTTGATCAGCGCGAGTACGGCGCCCATGGCGGCGGCCGCGAGGCCCGTTTTGACAAAGAACGCCCGGAGCCCCCCCAGCGCGTTCAGGCCGGGAATTTTCCTGTTGAGCAAAAACAGGAGCAGCGTAAAGTTCGCGAGGCTGGATATCGCATATGCGAGCGCCATGCCGCGCACGCCGATGGAGGTATAGCTATAAAATGCGACGCTCAAAGCAATATTGAGCCCTATCACCGATATGCCCGTGTACATCGGCGTCTTCGTCTCGTTGCAGGCGTAAAAGGCCCTGGTGAGTATGGTGTTGATCGACTGCGTGACGAGCGCCGACGCGTAGCAGACGAGTATGGCCGACGTCAGTGCGATGTCGGCCTGCGTAATGCGGTCCGAATTATGGAACAATGCGCTCATGATGAGGTCGCTCAGCGCGAGACAGGCGGCGCATACGGGGATCGCCAGAAGCAGCACGTAGCGCAGGCCCGCCGTAAGCGCGGTTTTGAACCCGTCGCGATCGCCGTTCGCGTATTTTGCCGACAGATTAGGCAAAAGCGCGATGCCTATGGACTGCGCGATTATGCCGTACGGCATCTGCCAGGTGCGGTCGGCCATGCGCATCGCGGCAATGCCGCCTGCGTCGAAGCGCGAGGAAAAGCTCGCGGAAACCATCGTGTTGGCATGTACCACGGACGACGAAACCAGTGACGGCAGGGCTATTTTGAACAGCCGCTGAAAGCCCTTGTGTCGGACGTCGACGCGCGGGGCGTAGTTGCCTTTGATGTTCTTGCGCGCCCACGCCGTCTGGAAGACGAAGTACGTAAAGGAGCTGAGCATCACGCCATACACGACCCTGTCCACATGGAAATAGTTTTCCGGCCCGCCGCCGCTCAAAAGGGCGATGCTGGCGATGCAAAGGACGTTGTAGAGGACCGGGCCGAACGCCGCCGCCGCGAACCTCTGATAGGAGTAGAGCACGCTGTTCGCAAAGCCCGCGAGCATCAAAAATGCCACGGACGGGAACAGGACGCGCATGAGCCGCGCCGCCATCGCTATCTTCTGGTAGCCCTCCGGGTCCGCCGGGTCCCAGCCCTGGGCAAACAGCACGACGAGCCGCTCTGAAAAAATGGCGCCTGCAACGCTGACAACTATGGTCAGCAGCATGGTCAGATTGATGAAGCGCGATATGGCCTGCCAGCCCTCGCCCTCCTCCCCCTTGCTTATGCTGCCGGACAGCACGGGCACCAGCGCCGCCGATATCGCGCCGCCTATAAGCAGGTTGAACATGAGGTCCGGGAACTTGAAAGCGACGTCGTACACGTCTGCGACGATGCCGACGCCGAACTTCGCGGGGATCAGCATCTCGCGAAAGAAGCCGGTGATCCTGCTAATCATTGTGGCGCCCATAACAATGGACGCGTTGACAGCGAGCCTGCGTTCGGTCGCCGGCATCAATCAACCTGTGGTAGGCCGAGGGCCGCGCGCCTAATCATATCGAACGCGTTCAGGCACGCTATGTTGCGCACTCGCGCCCTTGGACCGTTGAGGCGCAGCTCTTTTGTATATGTGCCGCCTGCGCATGACAGGGCAAGGTACACCAGCCCGGCCGGTTTTTCCGGGCTCCCGCCCCCCGGCCCGGCAATGCCTGTCGCAGAGACAGCGATGTCGCTGCCGAACACGCGCCGGGCGCCTTCGGCCATCTCGCGCGCCGTTTCGGCGCTCACGGCCCCAAAGCTGCACAGCGTCTCCGCCCGTACGCCCAGCAGCGCCATTTTTGACTCGTTGCTGTACGTCACGGCGGAGGACACAAAGGCTTCGGACGATCCGGGCACATCCGTTATGCGCGACGCCATGAGCCCGCCGGTGCAGGACTCGGCGAGCGAGAGCGTCAGGCCGCGGCGCTTCAGCGCGGCCAGCGCGGCCGCTTCCATATCCTCGTCCTCGGTGCTGTACAGGCAGTCGCCCACCCGCTCACGCACAATGTCGACTATCGGGGCGATGATGTCGCCCTGGCCGCCGCCACTGACGCCGCTCTTACTGCTGCCGCTATCGGAACTGCCGCCGTCGCCCTGGCCGCCGCCTTCTTCTCCGCTCACTATGTCGCCACTGCCGCCGTCGTTCCCGCCGGCCGCAGGGTAGCGCGCCGTCACCCTGACAGTGACCTCCCCCTCTTTTGCGTAAGTCGCAATCGTCGGGTTCGACTGCGCCTCGACGATGTCCTTGAGCATATCCTCCAGACGCGACTCCCCTATCCCGAACACCCTCAAAAACCTGGACTCCAGCCTGTACTGGGCGTATTTGCCAAGAAACGGCATCACCTTGCCGTCAAACATCGGGCGCATTTCCGACGGCGGGCCGGGCAGCATGATCACGGTCTTCCCGCCTTCCTCGATGATACAGCCGGGCGCCGTGCCGTTCTCATTGCTCATAATAATGGCGCCCTCGGGGAAATATGCCTGCCTCTCGTTGTTCTTCGACATGGTGCGGTTCCCGTAGCTTGCCATCCTGGCGCGGATGCGCGACATGCTCTCCTCGTCCATCACCATTTTCTTCCCGAAGCACCCCGCAACCGTTTCCTTTGTCAAGTCGTCCATCGTCGGGCCCAGCCCGCCCGTCATGATGACGATGTCCGAGCGCCCGAGCGCGACGCGCAGCGCGTCGTTGAGCCTCGCCGGGTTGTCGCCCGAGACCTGGTGGAAAAATACGTTGATGCCTATGTCGGGCAGTTTCGCCGATATGTACTGGGCGTTTGTATTGGCTATCTGCCCCATCAGCAGCTCGGTGCCCACCGCAAAGATTTCCGCCGTCATACTGCCCCATCCAATCCATCGGCCGGCAGCAGGCTGAGCGGCGTTTTTTTGATCCTCTCAAGCGCTTCGACAGGGTTTTCCACGCGGATGATGATAGCGACCGTATCAGACCTGTTCCTGATAAAATGGTACATGTACTCGATGTTTATTTCGCACTCGTCAAGCACGCCAAGCGCCGCTGCGAGGCCGCCCGGCCTATCGTCGACGAGGACGGCGATTACATCCGTTATGCTGACCGCGTAGCCTCTGTCCCTAAGCGCCCTTTCGGCCAGTTCCGGCTTGTCGGAGATGATCCTCAATATGCCGAAGTCCTTGGTGTCGGCAATGCAGAGCGCGCGCATGTCAACGCCGTTGTCGCCAAGCACCTTGGTTATTTCGGCCAGGCGCCCGCGCTTGTTTTCTATGAAAACGCTAATCTGTTTGTGCAGCACAACGTATATCCCCTTCCATTTATAGTTTTGGCGATCGCATGATAATTTTGGCGATCGTATGATGTTTTGGCGATCGCATGACAATAATGGCGATCGCGAGAGCCGGGGGCGGGAACGCCGCCCACTGTCTTAAAACCGTTTATTCCTTTGCGCAATTAGCCTTTTCGCCCAGGCCCGCTCCGGCCATGAACGCCGCGATGTTTACGTCGAGCGCGCGGGGCGGCGTCGCCTCGCGGATGGTGGCCATCCACTCGTCACGCGTAAAATCCATAAATGCCGACGCGGCGCCGAGCAACACGAAATTGACGGAGCGCAACGAGCCGCACTCCGAAGCGATTGACAGCGCGTCAACAATGACAGGAGATGGACAAAATTTATGGATTTCGCCCTCCAGGCCGTCGGGATAACGGGCGCTCCCCGTTATTACTGGCATGGGGTCGATTTTTTGGCTGTTCGCCACGACCTTTCCGCCGGGCTTTAAATGGCCCGCCCATCTGGCGGCTTCCAAAAGCTCAAAAGCAATCATGATATCCGCGCCGCTCGGTTCTATGAGGGGCGATGCGACTTCGCCGGCAAACCTGACGTATGTCACCACGCTGCCGCCGCGCTGCGACATCCCGTGCACCTCCGAGACTTTGACGTCGTAGCCGCGCTTCGCAGCGAGGCGGCCAATCACCCGGCTCGCCAATAATGTGCCCTGCCCGCCGACGCCCACAATCAACAGATTGCACGCTTTTAGACTGCACTCTTTTAGACTGCACTCCTTAAGACTGCACGCTTTTTGACTGCACGCTTTGCTGTCAGCCATTGACGCCACCCCCGTTCTGCAGCCCCGCCAGCGGGACTATAGCGCCGAAGCGGCAGATGGTCGCGCACAGCCCGCATTTGACGCACAGCGCCTGGTTTATCTGTATCTCGCCGTCCTTGTCCGATATGGCTGCGCACGATATTCGCATGCACATCCTGCAGCGCGTGCATTTTGCCTGATCTATCGCCACCGCTTCGCCCGCGCTGAACGAGGAGAGCAGCGCGCACGGGCGGCGGACGATTATCACGGACGGTTCGGGGCGGGCCGTCTCTTCCCTGACCGCCTTTTCCAGCGAGACTACGTCGAAAGGGTCCTCCACGCGCACATGCCCGACGCCCAGCGCCTCGCACAGTTTGACCAGGTCCACGCGGAACGTCTCCCCGCCGCTGAGCGTGCGCCCCGTAGATGGGTTGTGCTGGTGGCCCGTCATGCCCGTGATTTCGTTGTCGAGTATCAGCACGGTCGAGCTGCCTTTGTTGTATACAATGTCCAAAAGGCTCGTCATACCGGAATGCATGAATGTCGAGTCCCCGATGACCGCGACTGTCCTTTGCGCGAACGGCTCGCCCGCTTGCGCCCCGGCCTTGTCCATCCCGTGCGCCATGCTGACGCCAGCGCCCATGCATATGCACGTGTCAATCGCCTGCAGCGGCTGCAGCGCCCCCAGCGTATAGCAGCCGATGTCCCCGCACACGATGAGGTTGAGCTTTTTCAATACGTAAAATACGCTGCGGTGCGGGCATCCCGGGCACAGGACGGGCGGCCTGATCGGCAGATCCATCGGCGCTTCAGGCTGCGCAGACACTGTTTCAGGCTGTACAGACGGCACTTCTGGATGTGTAACCACAGCTTCAGGTTGTGCAGACGCCGCTTTAGGTGACGCTGCCCCTGCCACGCCATCACCAACTGGCGGTATTTGCGTCGCAGCTTGTATCGGCTCGGGAAAATATGTCGTGACAATTACTTTTTGCACTATGTCGGTGGATAGCTCCCCGATTGACGGCAGCATATCGCCGCCGATGATTTCTATGCCCGTGCCATATGCCCTGATTATATCTTCCATAAATGGCGAGAGTTCCTCGACAATAAGGACCTTGGACGCGGCCATTAGAAAGTCCATTATCAATTTTTTCGGCATCGGGTAAACCATCCCCAGTTTTAAGACGGATACATTGATCCCCGGAACGAAACCCAGACTGCGGAGCGCTTCGCGCGTATATTGCCAAGATATGCCCGAGGTGATTATTAAAGGCATGCGCGCAGTAGTGCCAACATCGCCCGGCGTGCCGACTGTGCCCGGCGTGCCGAATATGCCCGTCGTATCGGCTGCACCCGCTGCACCATTTGCGCTGGCCGCACCCGCTGCACCATTTGCGCCGGTTGTGCCCGCTGCACCATTTGCGCCGGCAGCGCCCGCTGCACCATTTGCGCTGGCCGCACCCGCTGCGCTATTTGCGCTGCCTGCACCCGCTGCGTTAACCACGCCGTTCAGCCGCGTCGTGCATGAAAATTCCGCCAGCGCTTCCATGCGCTTTTCTACGATCACGCGGCGGGCCCTCGCCATCGCCGGCATCATCACATATTTCGCTATGTCCTTCTTGTACTCCAGCAGCGGCCGCTCCGACCGCTCCGATACCGCCACCAGGCTGCGCGAATGCGCCACGCGCGTGGACAGCCTGACGATGACCGGCGTGTCGAAGTCCTCGCTGATCGCAAACGCTTCCTTTACATAGTCGAGGCACTCCTGGCTGTCGGAGGGCTCGAGCACCGGCGCCTTCGCGGACAGCCCGTAGTAGCGGCTGTCCTGCTCGTTCTGCGAGCTGTGCATGCCGGGGTCGTCCGCGACCATGATGACAAGGCCACCCCTCACGCCCGTGTACGAAACCGTAAACAGCGGATCCGCCGCGACATTGAGCCCCACGTGCTTCATCGAACATATCGCACGCGCCCCCGCGATCGACGCGCCTATCGCCACTTCCAGCGCCACCTTCTCGTTAGGCGACCACTCGCTATATATCTCTTTGTATTTTGCTATATTTTCCGTGATTTCCGTGCTCGGCGTCCCCGGATACGCCGTCGCGACCGTGGCGCCCGCCTCATACGCAGCCCTGGCCACCGCCTCGTTCCCCAGCATCAACTGCCTGCTTAATTCCTCGCTTGCCATGATGAACCACCTGTCAAAAAATATAGATGCAAATATATCACACAGCATATTATTTGTAAACAAAAGCGGCGCGCCAAGAACGGCGCGCCATATAGGGTTAGTACATCCAACGTTACTGAGTCACGTTAACACACAGCGCCCCTGTAGGGCGCGACGCCCTCGGCGCGCCGAATGCCAACAACTATGTAGCCAAGTGTCGCCAAATATCGCCAAGGCCTGTTTATGCGTTACATCCCGTCTATGAAACGATCCACTACCAATTGCCGAAACTCGCGGGACAGGGCGGCGAAATACGCGGTGAAGCCCGTCACGCGGACGACCAGGTCGGGGTACAGCATGGGGTCCTCGTGGGCCGCCATGAGCTTTTCTTTGTCCAGCACGTTGATGTTGACCAGCGTGCCGCCCATGTCGATGTGCGTCTTGACCAGGTCCGCGACCCTGTCGATGCCGCCTTCCTCCACGGACAGGCGCGGGTCGAACTCTATCTGCAGCGGCGCGGGGTTGCCGTAGCCCGGCTGTATCTCGGCTATGCCCGTCGCCATGGCGGTGGCCGCGCCGTCCTTGCGGAAGCCCGGCGTCGGGTTGGCGCCGTGCGTTACCGGCGTGTATGCCAGGCGCCCGTTGGGGGTCGCCCCCACCTGCTTGCCGAACGATATGGTGTTGGACCAGGAGAACCAGCCCGGTACCATCTGCCTGCCCGGCGAGAGCGGTTGCGATTTAATGGTTTCGGCGAACGAGTCGCTTATGCGCTTGGCCCAAACATCACCCAGCGACGCCCCCTGGCAGTAGCGCTCGGACTTCTCCAGCATCAGCCGGAGCCGCTCGTTGCCCTCAAAATTATTTTTGCACGCGTCGTACACTTCCAGCCACGTCGTCTGGCCCTCCCTCTCTATGCGCTGCTCCAGCGCCGCAAAGCTGTCAGCCACGAGGCCCAGCGCGACCCCGTCGACGCCCATCGTATATATGCCCGCGCACTGCGTAATGTCTTCGCCGCGCTCGATGCACTGCTGCATCAGGGGGTTCATGACCAGTTCCGGCAGCACGTTGTGGGCATGTTCCAGATGGAAGTCGATGCTCTCGGCGATGTTCCGCGCCGCCTTTTTCAAATGCTCTGAATAGAGGTCCCACAGCCTACCGACGCTGGGAACGCCGGTTTCCATCATCTCGTAGAAGGCCACTTCGAACACCTTCGCGCAGTTGATCTTCAAGCAGTCGTTCATCGGGTACTCGACGCCCGGCACGGCCATCCAGTTGCAACCCACGGCTATGCGGCTATTGGCGGTGCTCTCGTCGATGCCGTCGTTTTTGGCGTAGTTCATCAGCCCCTTGTGGCCGGAGAAGCGCGGCCACCCGTTCCTGTCCGTAAACAGGTACTCGATGCCCTTGCGGTAGTAGTCGGGATCGATGTTGTCGTGCACGCGGATGGTCAGGTTGGCCGAAATGTTCATGTCGTGCGCTGCGTCCAAAATGAGCCACGACAGCTCGTTGGTCAGGTCGTTCCCCTCGTCGTCGCAGCCGGAGAGCTGGTAGTAGTGCGTCTCGATGAGCAACAGGTTCGCGAGGATGAAGCGGGCCTCCTCCTTGTCCAGTATGCCGGCCTTTATGTCGCGCTCATAGTAGGGTAGCAGAGTCACATCCAGCAAGCAGCCCGCACCGTCGCGGTCGTATATGCGGGTGACGGAGGCGTACCAAGCGATCCACTGGCAGGCCTGTATGAATGTCTCCGGCGCCTTGTCGACGACATGGAGGTTGCACTTGAGCATCTTCTCCAGCGTCCGGCGGCAGTCCGCGTCCTGCTCCAGCGGGATCAGGCGGCGTATCTCGTCTATGTGGCGGCCAATCCACCCGCAGATGCTTACAAAGACATTTTCCTCCGCGTCGTAGAACGCCTTCTTGTCCGGGTTCAGCTTTCGGTACTTTCGGATTTTTTCCAATATCCCGCCAAAGCCCATCTCGAGCCCCATGGTGTAGTCCGGCGCAAAATGCGTGTCCGCGCCGATGCCGGGCACGATCCCGTATTTTACATGCTCTTCTTTGAGATGGTCGTAGGGGTAGCGGTCCTCGGGCCATTTTATGTGGTACCTGGACAGTTGCGCCCTCCAGCGCCCGCAGAGGATCTCCAGCGGGTCGACATAAATCGGGTGCATGTCCATCATTTTGCAAAAGTTCTCGCTCCAGCCCTCGACGCCATAGAAGCTGCCGTTCGGGTGGTTGGCGACCGGGGCGAAGTCGAAGCCCTCCGGCAGCGCGATCGAGCCATAGTCGTCCGCGTCCATCGAGCCCTTTTGCTCCACCTTTTCCAAAGTGTGCGTTATCTTCTTCTCCCTCAGTATCTTCAAGCGTTCCTGGTATGTCATATTTCGCTCCCCTTCCAATTTTAATATAACTCGATTGGCAATTTTGCCGGATGTTTTAGCCGGCAATCTTTTGCCGACAATGATTGCCGGCGGTTTCTAGACGGTAATCTTTTGTCGGCAATTTTGCCGGTGATTTTAGCCGGCAATCTTTTGCCCTGCTACACACACGCTTCCGCAGCGCCTCGCGGCGGCCGCCCCAAGCTTTAGCATAAAATCATGTTCGGGCTTATCAAACTTAGCGTATGCCCAGTTTTGCGCCTTCCCTTTTGACAGCCCCAGGCTGTGGTACGGCAACAGTTCGTAGTAGACCAGCGAGGGCAGCCCGGACGCGAACGCGGCGATGGCCTCGATATCCTCCTCCGTCGCGTTGACCCCCGGCACCACGGGCGTCCGCACGATGAGCGGGATGCCCAGCCCGGATATTGCCGCAAGGTTATCCATGAGCAGCCCGTTGCCCACCCCTGTCCACTGCCGGTGCGCCGCGTCGTCGAACAGCTTTATGTCCGCCATCACCAAATCCAGCTCGGACAGCATGGGGCGCAGCGTATCCAAGTTGAAGCACAGATTCGTCTCGATAGCCGTGTGAATCCCATTTTCGCGGCAGGCCCGGAGCAGCCCCGCGCAGAACTCCGCCTGGCAGGCGGGCTCCCCACCGGTGATGGTGATGCCGCCCGTCTCCCCGTAGTACGGGGCGTCGAGCATGACCTGCGCCAGCACCTCCTCCACCGTCATCTCCTGCCCGCAAAGCACCTTCGCGCCCGCAAAGCAGCCTTTCTCGCACTGGCCGCACCCGATGCAGTTTTCCATTTTAAGCAGGATTTCCGGCTCAAAGGCTATGGTCTCCGGGTTGTGGCACCACGCGCAGCGCATGTTGCACCCCTTGACGAACACGCTGGTGCGTATGCCCGGCCCGTCATGCAGGCTAAAGCGCTGGATATCCGCGATTATGCCCGTCTTCATCAATGCCCCCTGTCCCCCCGTACGGCATGCATTATATTTGCATTTGCATATGCGTGTGCATGTACATGTGCGTTTGCGTGTACATATACGTGCTGCATGCGCCGATGTAATGAATAAATATGGTTCGCAACTTAATATATATACTTAATATATTTACCTATTATATCCTATTATATCAACATCCGCCGCTATTACCAATCTAAAAATAAATTATCGTTTAGCCACCATCATTAAGCAACTAACAAGCAACCAATGTTTATAAAGAATTAACAAAAAAAATCTTTCACCTGTAGCTCTTTGATGATAGAATTAATTGATAAACCGAAGAAACCGAGGTGATGCAGATGCAATACATAGACGGGGGCGTTACCGCGCCGCAAGGCTATTTCGCTACAGGGGTCGCCTGCGGCATCAAAAAAAATGGCGACAAGGACCTTGCTATCATATGCTCGGAGGACGTGGCTGCGACCGCCGGGGTATTCACGACAAATAAGGTGAAGGGCCATTCGTTGAAGCTTACGATGCAGCGCGTCAAAGACAATGGCTACGCCACCGCCTTGATCATAAACAGCGGCAACGCCAACGCCTGCGTCGGCGACAAGGGCGACGCCGACGCGAGGGAGATCGCTTCAAAGGCCGCCGAGCTGCTGGATTGCCGCACGGACGAGGTGCTCGTCGCCTCGACGGGGGTCATCGGCATCCCCCTGGACATGGAAAAAGTGCTGGCCGGCGTAGAGGAGGCGGTGTTCGGCATGGTTGCGGACGGCGGGCACGACGCGGAGCTGGCCATCATGACGACCGACACCGTGCCAAAGGAAGTAGCGGTCGAAATAGACATACAGGACGAGCGCGTCGTCATAGGCGGCATGGCGAAGGGCTCGGGTATGATCCACCCCGACATGGCGACGATGATTGCCGTCCTGACGACCGACGCCAACATTTCCAAGAAGCTTTTGGACAAGGCGATGCGCGAGGTGTGCGCCACTACGTTCAACCGCGTGTCCATCGACGGCGAGTCGAGCGTCTGCGACATGGCCGTGATATTTGCGAACGGGCTGGCCGACAACGCCGGCATAGTCAAAGAGGACGCGAGCTACCGGCTGTTTTGCGAGACGCTGGAAAAAGTGTGCCTGTACCTCACAAAAAAGATCGCAGCCGACGGGGAGGGCGCCACCAAGTTGATCGAGGTCACCGTGAACGGGGCGAGGAGCCCGGAGGACGCGCATTTGGTGTGCTCAAGCATCGCGACGTCGCCCCTGGTCAAAACGGCGATAAACGGCTGCGACGCGAACTGGGGGCGCATCATTACGGCCATCGGTTACTCGGGCGCAGACACGGACCCTTCGCGCATAGACATCTCAATCAATAAAATTCGCGTGTGCCGCTCGGGCGCCGCAGCTATCTTTGACGAGGACAAGGTGCGCGAGCAACTGGAAAAAGACGAAGTGCTCATATCCGTGCAGTTAAATTACGGCGAGCACGCCGACAGGATGTGGACATGCGACTATTCCGAGGACTATATCAGAATAAATGGGTCATACCGTTCATAATTTTTTCTGCAGGCGAATGCGCTTGAGGTTCGCAATATGACAAAATCGGCGCACGAACGTTTCAATTTCAATTGTTTGGACGACGTCAGGGCAAAGGCCGCAGCTTTGGGCCTCGACATGGAACTGGACGAAGACGTCTCGCCGCTCGCGGCGCCCGTGGCGGTCGGCGGGCGGACCGCGCCGAACGCGCTTGCGATTTTACCAATGGAAGGCTGCGATTCGTTGCCCGACGGGGCGCCGTCGGAGCTGGTCGAGAGGCGCTATCTGAAGCTGGGCGCAGGCGGCGCCGGCCTTTTGTGGTGGGAGGCCTGCTCTGTTGTGCCGGAGGGCCGCGCGAACGACCTGCAGATGATGCTCACCAAAGGCAACGTAGGCAGCTTCGCAGCGCTGCTGGGCAGGGTGAACGCCGCCGCAACGGTGGCGAACGGTTCGGGGCACAGGCCGGTCAGCATATTGCAGTTGACGCATTCGGGCAGGTACTCGCGGCCATATGGGCATGCGCCGCAGCCCATATACGTCCAGCGCGACCCCATCCTCGATCCCCGGTCGGGCGTGGGCGACGGCGTCGACGCGGTGAGCGACGCATACCTGGACGACCTGATCGGCGCATATGTGGAGTCTGCGCTGCTGGCGCGGGAAGCGGGCTTTGACGGCATTGACGTCAAGGCGTGCCACCGCTATTTGATCAGCGAGCTGCTCGCCGGCCACGCACGGGGCGGGAAGTACGGCGGGAGCTTCGAAAACCGCACGCGCTTCCTGCACGACGCCATATCGGCCATCAAAGCTGCGGCAGGCGACGGCTTCATCGTCGCCTGCCGCTTCAACGTGTTTGACGCGCATCCCTTCCCCTACGGCTTCGGCTGCGCGAAAGACGACATGTGGGCGTTCGAACCCGACGAGCCCATCCGGCTCGTAAAAATGCTAAAAAATCTGGGCGTCGGCCTCATGAGCAACTCGGCGGGCAACCCCTACTACATATATCCGCAGGTGCTGCGCCCGTTCGACAAGTCCAGTATGGGCGTCCCCATTCCCGACGAGCACCCGCTGGCCAGCATGGCGCGCCTTTTTTCGTTTACAAAACTGGTGGCCGACGCCGCGCAAGGCGTCCCCGTCGTGGGCAACGGTTATTCATGGTTGCGCGAATACGCGCCCAACGCGGGGGCGGCAAACGTGCGCAGGCAGGCGTGCGCTTTCGTCGGCTTCGGGCGGATGAGCTTCGCGTACCCGGACGCGCCCCGCGACATCGTAGCGGGTAAGGCGCTGGACAAGGACAAGTGCTGCGTCGCTTGCTCAAAGTGCACGCAGATCATGCGGGACCACGGGCGCACGGGCTGCGTCATGCGCGACGCGGGCGTGTACCTGCCGCTGTACAGGAGCTACCGGGCAAAGGCGTCGCGCAGAGAGAAGGCCACCCAAAAGAACGCATGACTAATGCGTTATGTAAGAGTGCGTTATGTAAGAGTACGTTGTGTAAACTGTTTTATATTAAACTGAAAAATGCTTTATAAATATTGCGGGAGTTTATATCCACTATGAGCAATGAAAAAACAGGCTTTGCCGTGCTGGTGGACCTTGAAAACGCGGGCGGTAAAGTTTCCATGCTAAACAGCATCATAGAGAAAGTTAAGATCAGGGGCGCCATTTTAATCGGTAAAGTGTACGGCTACACGGACAACTACTCGTCATTGCGTGAGGTCCTGCTGTCCAACACTTTTACGGCTATCCCGTCGATACGCTACGGATCGAGCCAAAAAAACAGCCTCGACATCCAACTGGTCATCGACGCGCTTGAGATTGCGTACCAGAACCCCCTCATCGACAGCTTCTGCATCGTGTCCGGGGACAGCGACTACACGCCGCTCGTCGGCAAGCTAAAGTCGATGGGCAAGCATGTGCTGGGCATATCGCGCTCCGAGAGTGCGTCGCATATCTTCATAAATGCGTGCAACGAGTTTTTATTCCTGGAGTCCGTCACGAAGACCGATTCCAAGCCCGCACGCAGGCAGCGCGCCAGGGGCGCGGACGACGAGGCGCGCCGCATCGATGGCGACGAGAGGCTGAACGCGCAAATACTCACAATTTTGTCTGAACAGGCCGACTCGGACGGCTATGTATACGCGGCGGAGCTGAAGAACACCCTGCTGCGCCTCCACCCGGACTTCAGCGAGCGCAACTACGGCGAACAGTCCTTCGGGAAGCTGCTTGCCGCGCTGGAGCAGAAGTTCGAGGACTTCCATATCATCAACGACAACTTTTCGGTCAAGCTGAGCATACGCGGTCGGGAAGCGGAGTCCGCGCAGCTCACAGTGGACAACTGGACCGCCGCTTTTTCCGATGCGCTGTTCCTGTTCAAAGACGAGGGCTTCGACCGCGTCGACCCGTCCATTTTGAAGGCGGCTATTACAAACAAGTACCCCGGATTCGACGAGAAACAGCTTGGGTTCAAAAAGTTTTCCGATCTGTTAAAGTACCTGGAAAAATACAAGTACATTTTGATCGAGACGAGCGACGACAGCAACATGCTAGTGAGGATATTGTAGGTGTCCTTAATATAGTAGGATTTGGAGAGTTGTATGCTTGATATTTATACGCGGATGCCTAATGTCAAGGTGCGCGTTGATTTTGGCGAGAGCGCGGGCGTCGTAGATTTTAAGAAACACTCTTCGGGGATTGGCGGGGTAAACCCGCTGCCAATGTCGGGCAGGATGATCGAGGCTGCGGCGCGGCTTAAGCCCGCGATGATCCGGATATTTATCCAGGAATTCTTCTTTATTGAAAAGGGCGACGGGGAGCTCGACTTTGCGGCGCTGGACAAATATATGGACGCTGTAGCGGCGACCGGCGCCGACATTATGGCGTCGGTTTGCATAAAGCCGCCGTCCCTGTACCCCGCCGTGGACGAAGCGGTATGGCGGCCTAACGATGTGGGGCGTTGGCAGCATATCATCGGCGAGATGGTAAAAAGATATTCGGTGGACAGGCAGTATGTCACCCATTGGGGGGTCGGCAACGAGATAAACATCGGCGAGGCCGGCGGCTGCCCATATAAAATCGGCAGCGCCTCGGACTATTTTGAGTACTATAAAATGACGGTCGAGCCGATATTGGACGCTTTTCCCGGCGCCCGCGTCGGCGGCCCTTCGTGGGCGGGCATACCGGACGACGGCAATGCAGCAGAGGCATTCTTTGAAGAGTTTGTGCGGCTGTGCGCCGGGGGCGGAGTACAGCTTGATTTTATATGCTACAACGTATATTCAGACGACCCCGCGCATCATGTGCGTGGAGCCGCAAGGGCAAAAAAAATACTGGAGGCGCAGGGCGCGGGGCATATCGGCATCTATGTGACCGAGATGAACATTGGCATCGGCAACGAGATATCCATCGAAGAAAAAGCGCATTCGGCCAAGCGGGCGGCCGGGCTCGGCGCCGTCCTGTTCGATCTCCATCAAGAAGCCGGTTTTATAAATACCTTCCAATATCATTTGTACGACCAGTTCTGCGACCCGAACGATTTTAAGCCATTTTTTGCTAGGCACCGTTACATGGCGAACCACTGGAACGACGAGCCGCACAGGCTGGGGCTGCTCGACGGAGACGGCGCGCCACGCCCGCAGTATTTTTTGTACTCGATGCTGTACGCGATGGCGAAAAACGGGGCGGCAGTGAAGCTCGAGGCAGGTGGCGGGGCTGGCGCGGGCGCTAATGGCAGGGCGGACGGCAAGGCGGGCGCGGGCGCGGACGCGGGTGCTAAAGGCAGGGTGGACGGCTGTGCGGGTGTGGGCGCAGGCGACGGCTATGAAAATGTCAGGGTGATGGCTTCATATAACGACAAGCTATATACATTACTGGCCATTAACTACAGCCCAAATGGCGCCTCGGAAGATTTTATCATGTCGTTCTATTTCAAAAACGCGCGCGAGGGGCTCTCCCGATTGAAGGTTCATCGCTTGGACGGCGAAATGCGGTGGGACGGTAAGTTGGGGAATGGCGCACAGTTGGGGAATGACGCACAATTGCGACAGGGCGATAACATGCGGCAGGGCAGCGATATATGGCAGGGTAGCGATGTATTGCTGGGCAGCGATATATGGCAGGGCGGCGGCGCGTTCGGGCTCGCCCCATCGGAAAACAGGCTTGCATATGTCCACGAGGACTTTTGGTTCTCTGTTTACGCCCCGGCTGACAGCGTCACAATGATCACTCTTGAATACGAATAAAATAAATACAACAATTTAAAGAAAAGACTATTATGAATATCGTATCTGTGATGGCGCACCAGGACGACGAGCTGATGTGCCTGGGGACAATGCTGAAAATGCGGAACGCCGGGCACAGCCTCGCGTTTGTCTGCCTTACAGACGGCGCGGCGGGTATGTCGCACGCCCCCGATATGCCGCTTGCTGAAGCTGCGGCGATCCGCGAGGCCGAAATGGGCGGCCTTACGGCGGACATCGGCGCGGCATATGTCTGTCTCGGCCGCCCTGACGAGTATCTGTACGATACCGCCGAGCTGCGGCTCGAATTGACGGAGGCCATCAGAGCATGCTGCGCCGACGTGATCTTTACCCATTTTAGCGTCGACTACAACCTGGACCATATGAATACCAACCTGCTCGTACGACAGTGCGCCATGCAGGCGGCGCTGCCGATCCAAAAAACTGCCTCCCGCCCGCTGGCCGCGCCGCCGGCGGTATTTATGGTCGAGCCGTCGGGCGGCTTCGAGTTCGAGCCGTCCCATTGGGTGGGCATCGACGACGTCGCAGACAAAAAAGCGCGGCTGGCCAGGTACCACAAGAGCCAGGACGAGGCCTTCGTCGCCGCGTTCGGCACGGGCATAGACCACTGGATCGCGGCGGTCGCCGGGAAGCGCGGGGAGCAGTGCGGCGCAAAATATGCCGAAGCCTTCCTGCCCATGCGGTCGCGCGGGTTCGTAAAAGGCTACTCTATTTTACCGTGAACACTATATTTTCATATATTAAATAAATAATATATTGGCATTTCTATCAATGATGGTATAGGGTGTTAAAATGATTGTTGATATGCATACGCACTTTATCGATTTCGAGCGGGAGGTTGGCAAACAGGCCCGCGCCGATTTGACGCGCAGCGGCATCCCGCACGGGCTGTGGACATATAGCGAGGAGGAATACCTCGCGGGCACGGGGGCGGCGGATAAGGTCGTCGCCTTTGGTCTCGACGCGCAGAGGACCGGCTGGAACGCGCGGAACGATCGCGTAGCGGATTTTGTGGCCCGCCACAATGAGAAATATATATACTTTGCCTCAATCGATCCCTCGCGCGACGGTTTTATGCAGGATTTGGCATACAACCATCTGGAGCTAAAATGCAGGGGCGTTAAAATCGGGCCGATCTACCAGGGCGTCCACCCCTGCGACCAGCGTTACTACGATATCTATAGCTACTGCGAACGAAACGCCCTGCCCATCATCACGCATATGGCGACGACTTTTTCCAGTGGCGTGCCGCTCGACTACGCCCGCCCGTACCACATGGACCAGGTGGCGTGCGACTTTCCGGGGCTAAGGCTCGTGCTTGCGCACCTGGGGCATCCGTGGGAGGCCGAGGCTATTGCGATCATCCGGCGGAACAGCAATGTTTACGCCGATATCTCCGCGCTCTACTACAGACCCTGGCAATTTTACAATGCTATGCGGCTAGCCGAGGAGTATGGATGCTGCCACAAATTATTGTTCGGTTCGGACTTCCCGGCGACGACGACGGAGGGCTCGATAAAGGGCCTGAGGGGCGTCAACGACATATTGGGCAGCAGCGGGCTCCCGCCCATCCCTGCGGACACTATCGAGGCGATAATAACCCGCGATTCGCTGGCAATACTGTTTAACCGCGTATAATATAGGAAATTGTAAAAGGGGGTCGCATTTATGAAAGCGCTGGTCCTGGAAGCGCCCGGAAAACTTGTCATGAAGGACTCCCCCAGGCCGGAACCATCGGCTGGAGAAGTACTTATTAAGACGGCGGCGGCCACGATATGTACGTCCGATTTGAACGATATACGGTTCAACCCTTTCGGCATTGAGCTGCCGATGATCATGGGGCATGAGGGCGCGGGGATCGTCGAGGCGGTGGGCGGCGGCGTCGCTGGACTAACCGTCGGTGATGCGGTGGCCGCCCACCCCGTCATACCGTGCATGCGCTGCGCCACATGCAAGCGCGGCTTGCCGCATCTGTGCGATAAAATGGAGCATCTTGGCATCAACAGGGGCGGCGTGTTCGCGGAATATTTCACGATCAGGGCCGACAGGGTAAGGAAGAAGCCTTCGCATGTCAGTTTCGCAGCGGCGGCGCTGATGGAGCCCGTGTGCGTGTGCATAGAGGCGGTCAAAAGGGCCAATGTCGCGGAAGGAGGCGCCGCGCTCGTGATCGGCGACGGCCCATTCGGGCTCATGATTTCAAATATTATATGCGATATGTTCCCGGACAGCCGCAGCATCATTTCGGGCACGCACGATTTCAAGATGGCGCATGCACGCGGCGCGGAAAAAATCAATATAAACAAACTCCCGTCACACGCCGCAGCGACTGCCGAGATAATTAAGCGGGCGGGCGGCGAGGGGGTGGGCAGCGCCATCATCTGCGTAGGCGCGCCCGAGGCGCTGACCACTGCAATCGAGGTATGCCGCCCCAGGGGCACGGTCTGCGTGTTTTCGGCGATCCACGGCAACCCGCCCATAGACATGCTGAAAATCCATATAAAGGAGCTCAACATTTGCGGTAGCTGCAACGACATGGACTTCCTCGACGAGGCGATGGCCATATTGGCAAAAGACGCGCTGGCGGACGTCATAACGCACGAGCTGCCGATTGGTGAATATGAAAAGGCGTTCGAGCTGGCCGGAGACAAAGAGAGCGGCGCACTAAAAGTGTGCCTATTGTTTTAAGCGGCGCATATCACGGCTTGGGAGCCTATTTGCGGCGCGGGCAAGCCTATTTGCGGCGGGGGCAAGCCCCCGCCCTACAAAGAACGTGACATAAATCGAAGCGTAAGGATAAACAATACAGCGTAATACTGCGTAGGGCGGGGGCTTGCCCCCGCCGAGCAAACGAACGTGATACAAATCAAAACATAAGGATGATTTTATATGAAAATCAGGGATGTGGAAGGTTTCATACTTCAATCGGACAAAGCATATCAGAACCCGCAGGGCAGCGAGGAGGCCCCCGGGGTGGCGTACTGTTTTTTGCTTAAAGTGACCACCGAGGAGGGCATCGTCGGATGGTCCGACATAGAGACTGCCCCGCACGTGGCGCAGTCTGCGATAAACGCGCCCGTGACGGGCAGCGGTTTTTTCGAGGGGCTGCGCGAGCTGGTCAAGGGCGAGGACCCGCTCGAAACGGAGCGGCTGTGGGACAAGGTGTACCGGGGCATGGTTTACTACGGGCGCCGGGGTGTTGCCATGCAGGTGCTTTCCGGTTTTGATATAGCCTGCTATGACATCGCAGGGAAAGCATTCGGCGTGCCGGTGTATAAACTGCTGGGAGCCGGTTACCGCGACAAGGTCCGGGCATATGCCTCCACCCTGTTCCGCCCCTACCCTGCCGACATCAAAAAGGCTTGCGAATACTATCTTGGCAAGGGGTTTACGGCTATCAAGTTCGGCTGGGGGGCGTTCGGTGAAAGCCGCAAAAACGACATCGCCCTTGTCAAGGCCGCGAGGGAGGCCGTCGGCGCCGACGTCGAGCTCATGGTGGACGCCGGCTGGAAACACAACAGGAGCGCCTATGACGCGGTGGAGCTGCTGCGCGCTCTGGACGAGTACAGGATATACTGGCTGGAGGACTTTTTGCACCCGGAGTGTTACGAAGGCTACAGAAAGGTGAAGGAGGCGGGCGTGTCCACGCGGCTCGCGGCGGGCGAGCAAGAGGCCACAGGGTGGGGCTTCCGCAGGCTCATCGAGAGCGGCATCGACGTAGCGCAGCCCGACATATCCCGCTGCGGCGGGTTCACGCATGCGCGCAAGATAATGTGGGAGGCGGAATACGCCGGTATCGACGTGTGCCCCCACGCATGGCTCACCGATCTACTCACGGCGGCCAGCCTGCACGTAAACGCGGCGCTCCCCCGCAGCTTGTTTTTGGAGTATAATG
>WRLR01000076.1 GCA_009777515.1 Oscillospiraceae bacterium
TGGCAAATATAAGAATGAGACTTGTCACGTTTGCTTTGCCATTGTTGTTTCATGACAATTTGCGCGCAGTCTGTACATGGCCAATGCTTTGCCATTTACAATCATCCGAAACGATATAACAAAACTTACAGTTGACGCCATCGTCAACGCCGCGAACACCCAGCTCCAAATGGGCGGCGGCGTATGCGGCGCGATATTTGCCGCTGCCGGGGCAAAACGGCTCCAAGACGCCTGTGATGCGTTAGCGCCCATCAAGACCGGGGAAGCGGTCGCCACACCGGGGTTCGGCTTACCCGCCAAGCATATTATCCACACCGCAGGCCCCGTATATCGCGACGGAACGCATGGCGAGGAAGCTCTACTGCGTTCCTGCTATATCAATTCACTCGAACTTGCCATGAAGCATGACTGCGAGAGCATCGCCTTCCCGCTTATATCAAGCGGCATATATGGCTACCCCAAAGCCGAAGCGCTCCGTGTCGCCACGGACGCCATTCGCGACTTCATTGGCGAGCATGACATAATAGTCTCGCTAGTCGTATTTGATAAAGCGGCTTTTGAGGCCGGCGAGGAACTGCTCGGCGCGGTAAGTAGTTATATCGACGAGCATTATGTAGAAAAGCGCCGCGATTTTCGCAGGCGGCTGCTTGATTATGATGAGTATGTCCCCCCTCGCGATAAAAAGCTGAGCCGGGGCATGCCGCAGCCCTTAACGGTGCGGGAAACTGCAATGGAAGCGACGACGGCGTATAGGGTAGAAGCTGCCCTTGACGATATAGTCGGGAATCTTGACGAGTCTTTTACATCCGCGCTCTTGCGACTCATTGACGCCAAAGGTAAAATAGACGCGGAGGTTTATCGCCGCGCAAATATTGACCGCCGCTTGTTTTCAAAGATTCGTGGCAATAATAATTATGCACCGAGTAAACCCACCGTGCTTGCCTTTGCCGTCGCCCTCGAACTTACGCTCGCCCAAACTGAAGACCTGCTTGGGCGGGCAGGCTTCGCTTTGTCGCACAGCCGCAAATTTGATGTGATCATCGAATACTTTATTGCGAACCGCAAATACGACATATTTAGAATTAACGAAGTGCTGTTCAGTTATGACCAGCCGCTTCTGGGAGGATGAGTTTCGATTAATACGATTAATACGGTTAATACGATTAATACGACTAATGCGATCGGTTCGATTAATACGATTAATACGGCTAATACGACTAATGCGATTATTTCGATTAATACGAATAATACTATTAGTGCGGTTTGTTCGGTTTGTTTGGTTAATACGACTTAATACTATTTTAACGACTTTTGTGATTAAATTTGTCGCCTGCCATGCGACTTATCTTCCGTCCGTTTGGTTTATGCTTATATCATAAAACAATCGAACGGAGGCAAGCCATATGAAAGCAAATTTGATGGAACTGGTTTTTATCCTCGACCGAAGCGGGTCGATGGGCGGGCTGGAAAGCGATACAATAGGCGGGTTCAACTCCATGCTCTCGAAGCAGCAGGCCGAACCCGGTGAGTGCCGTATCACTACAGTCCTATTCGACAACCAGTACGAAATTTTGCATGATCGCATCGATATAAAAGCGGTCAGCCCCGTCACCGAGCGCGAATACTACGTCCGGGGGAACACGGCGCTGCTTGATGCGGTGGGAAAGACTATTAACAAGATCGGCGCTGTCCAAAAAAATACGGCAGAAGTATGCCGCGCGGAAAAAGTCCTGTTTGTAATAACCACCGACGGCATGGAAAATGCAAGCCGGAAGTTTAGCTACAATAAAATAAAGTCTATGATAGAGCATCAGAAGTCAAAGTACGGCTGGGAATTCGTTTTCCTCGGCGCTAACATTGATGCTGTGGAAGTCGCGAACCGCTTTGGCATAGATAAGAACCGGGCGCAAAATTACCACAACGACAGCGAGGGCGTCGCTTTGAATTACGCAGTGGTCAGCGAAGCAGTCAAGTCATATAGATCGGCGCCAGCAGGGAGGCCCCTCGACGCCGATTGGGGCGCGAAGATTCAAATGGATTATAAGCGGAGAAGCAAAAAAAGATGATGTTGGGCGCAGTTAGGGGATAATGGGAGGATGAGAGGCTGTGCGTTTATTTATCGCCATCAATTTTAATAAGGTTACGCGCGCGCGGCTCCTTGCCCTGCGAAACGAACTGCAGTCCCAATCGAAACGGGGGCGTTTCTCTGCGCTGGAAAATCTGCATTTGACCCTGGTGTTTCTTGGCGAGTGCGACGCGAAGCAGGCTGATGCCGCAAAAACGGCGATGGATGCCGCCGTGTTCGCCCCGTTCTATGTCAGCATTGAACGTGTCGGACGTTTCAGACGCGATGGCGGCGATATATGGTGGGCAGGCATTCGGGCAGATAAGTCGCTGCTCGATTTACAAAGCAGCCTGACCGAAATGCTGGCGGAATCCGGATTTTCGACGGAGAAGCGCAAATATAGCCCACACATCACGCTCGGGCGCGAGGTTGTGACGGATGCCGAGCCGTGGCAGATAGAGGCGTTCGGAGAAACCGTCCAGCGCATAGAGTTGATGAAGTCGGAGCGGATCAACGGAAAGCTGACGTATACTAAAATTTTTGAATGCGGATGTTGATCCTTTCTTGATATTTATCAATATTCGCATGTAAAAACTAGTGAGTGAAGACTTTTAGCCAATAAAAAGCATTTTTTAGTTATGGCAATCTTGATGTGTTAAAATTCTTTTTCACGATTTTCTATGACGTAAATCCAGGGTAGTAATAGTCGTATCCGAGTCTCGTATTGACCACAACAAGCCTGGTGAAAATCGCAGCAGCTTCTGCGCGGGTGATGTTATCGGCGTGCCTGAACGTCCAGGTCCCTTCATCGCCGCCGACGATGCCCGCACTGTAAAGCTGCATTATTTCGTTATAGTACGGAGTGGACTCATCGACATCCGGAGGCCAATTGACATCGTATCGATCCTGATATGCATCTTCATGCAGGGCATTAGCGAAGATATTCGCCATCTCCGCGCGGGATGCAGCGCGGTCATAGTCGCCAAAAACACCGCTGCTTATTATGCCGTTGTCTATGGCGTAATTAACATAGTCCTGGAACCACGGGGCGCCCGGGATAGGGGCGAACTCAAGCATATGGCCTGTTGCATATATGCTATGCACCCGAGCCGCCACTGTTATCGCTTCGGCAATGGTGAGATTCCCTGTCGGGTTGAAGGTGGTGGGGCTGTCGCCAGACATCAGTTCATATTCGTATGCGTCCGCTATAGTGTTCAAGTTTTCATTGCCGTACCACATGCTTTCGTCCACATCTACGAATATACCCGGCGAGTAATACCTTGTCCTGACGAAATTAGACATGGCGCGTGCAGCGGCGCCTGCGTCGGCTACTGTGTCGGGGCCTGCGGCGGTATTTTCTGCGCCTGCGGCAATAGGCATAGCGGCCAACAGACCGAGTATCATTGCGAATGTCAACAGTGCACAGATGAATGAGCGGCGTCCGACAGCGCGTTTTGATTCGGTAGACATGATTTGCCCCCTTTATTTTTCCCGATGTTTAATTTTTCGATCATACAAGCCGGTAACTGTACATGTCAAGCAAAATGCGCCGTCGCTTTGACTTTACGTTGCCAAGTCCGGATTTACAAATAATTTACATAGTCATGTAATTAGATTTTACATTGGAAGTTATATAGTTATTTCAATGAATTTATAATGCATGGGCATCACGCCGATACGGCATCGCATCCAAGCAGCAGCGTAGCACGAGCAGTAGCAAAGTAATTATGGCGCACAATGCTTTATGAGACATCGAAGGGAGAATTATTTTTTGAGTGTTATTAATATAATTAATTCGATAAATGTTCGTGTGTCAGCGGCTTCTTCTAAGATCATCGGGGCGTTTCGCTGCGTCGTGTTCCGCCGGGGCGATTTCCGTCGCCTCGCGTTTTGCCGAGCGCCGCTTCAGCGCGTTCAGCTCCGCCGCCCCGCGCACTATCGCCTCGTAATCTACCGCCCCGCGCCTTTTTTAGCTTTTCTCGCGCTAGCCGCTCTGGCGCTGCTCTTCACGGGCTGCGCCAACAAGGACGAGCTGCGCGCCAATTTTTATAACGAGCCGCAAACCACTGTTTCGGACGAATCAGCCGGCACGACCGAATTGCATGATGAACCACTGCCCGCCGGGCATATGCCAAGCATCAATATATACAGTTCCGTAACGGTCATCCCTTTTTTGGCATCGCTTTCGGAGGAATATAAGTCTTTATCCGGCAACACGCTGGATTTTGTCGGCGTCGGCAAGGATTCGGCCATAGAAGGGGTTTTGGATAATGGCTGCAGCGCGGCTATATTTGCGTCAGATGGCAGCGATCCGGGAAACGGCGCGAGCGAAAGCGGTGCAGGTGACGGCGGCCTTGAGTCGCTGGTCATTGCATATGAGGGCATTAAACTGATCACCAATATAGACAGCGGCATTGACAGCCTGACCCGCGACGAAGTGGTGGACCTGTTTACCGGCGCGGTGTCGGCGCTCGGCCCGCTTGAAGTTACGTTGGTAGTGCCAAAGGCCGGGCTGCCGGCTAGGGACATTTTTGAAGAAATTTATCCTGTGTCCGGCAGAGTGGATGGCAGGTGGCGTTCGCTAATCCCCGACACTGCCGTAACAGGCAAGAGCGAAGAAGAAGTGGTGTCCATTGTGGAATCGGAGCCCGGCGCCATAGGGATTGTCAGCCTCAGCGCGGATGTGCCGTCGGTGCGCACCGTTAAAATTGACAATGCGCACCCGGACAGCATTGACGGCTACCAGGCGAAAAGGGAAGTTGTGCTGCTGTTCGACGACGGCAATAGAAGCAACATGAGCGGTTTAATTGCATATTTGCAAAGCGCAGCATCCGAAAGCCTCTTTGTGGACAATGGCTTGATGCCTTTATCATACAGCCAAAACAACTGATCTTGGAATTTAAAATCAATCAAGAACAAAGAACAATAAAAAATGAACAATGAACAGAGGGATGGAGGGGTATTCATGTTCGCAATGAAACCGGGAAAGCTTTTTTTGAGATTTGTGCTTCCGCTGCTGATGGTCGTCGCGCTGATGTCGCCGATAGTCGCCGCTGCGGCAAGCGAGCCGGCTATCAATCTTCGGATTGACGGAAACATAGTAGTGCCGGCTGTAGCCCCAATCGTAAAAGATGGGCGCACGTTGGTTCCGCTCAGGGTGATTTCAGAAACATTGGGCGCGCAGGTGGGCTGGAGCGATGAGAGGCGGGAAGCCACGATTACGACGGCGGCATATGAGGTAGTGTTCGCGATTGGTTCATCTTCCTATACCGTCAACGGCGCGACAAAGACGCTGGACGTACCGGCGGAAATCGTTTCAGGCAGCACCATGGTACCGCTCAGGGCGTTCGCCGACTCTATTGGCGCAAAGGTGGACTATGACGACGGCTCGCGCACGGCCATAGTGGACTACTTTACCAATATGACAGGCTCTGTGATGGTGACAGGCTCGACAACCGCGCAGCCCATACTGCAGGCGGCGGCTGACAATCTTATTGACATGAACAGCGGTCTGACGATATCCGTGGCCGGGGGCGGCTCGGGCGCAGGCATCAAGGACACAATCGAGGGGACGAACAATATAGGCATGTCATCCCGCGATTTGACGGACGAAGAGAAGGCGCAGGTCAAAGCGTTTACGATAGCGAACGACGGCATAGCGATTATCGTGCATCCGTCCAACCCTGTCAACAATCTGTCGGCCGAAGACGCGATGAACATATTCCTGGGCGAGATTAAAAACTGGAGCGAAGTGGGCGGGAATGACGCGCCCATTCTGGTGCAGACCAGGGAGACAGGCTCAGGCACGCTCGCGACGCTCGAAGAAATGCTGTTGGCCAGAGAGCCCGTCGTCCAGACGGCCACCCCGCATGCGTCTGCCGCGCTCATTAAACAGGCCGTGGCTAGGGATGCCAACGCGATAGGGTTCGATTCAATAGGCTTTGTGGATTCCACAGTCAAGGCGCTTTCGATAAATAACATCGCCGCCACATCCGATACCGTCAAAAGGGGATCGTATTTGATGGGGAGGGGCCTGATAGTAGTCACCAACGGCGAGCCCAGCGGGATTACAGCCATTGTGATTGACTATCTGAGGACAGCCTATTGCCAAGAGAACATCGTCGTCAAAGAGGGCTATATCAGCATTGACTAAGCGTTTTACTAAGCAAATGGCTAAGCAATGACTAAAGCAACAATGACTAAGCTATAAAGCAGGGCGGGCGGCGCGGCGGGTACAGAACCACCGATCTGCGCCCGCCGCATTGCCGCCCGCCCTGCATCCACCCAAAATGAGGCATGCATTGAATAAGAAAGTGCTTTCGGAAAAGGTTCCCGAAATAGCAATGAAGGCGCTGGCCGCCTTTAGTTTCGTTCTGATAATTTTTATTTTCATATTTATATTTTCCAGGGCATGGCCTGTTTTGCGCGCAAGCGGGATCGGTTTTTTGATTCGGACCGGTTTCGACGCGCAAATCAGGGATGCCTTTTATTCTTCTGCGGGCGAACCGATGCTGGTGTTTGGGATGTATGGGCTGATATCGGGCACAATAACCATATCGCTGTTCGCTGTCCTTATAGCTTCGATAGCCGGCGTCGGCGGGGCGATTACGATTTGCGAGCTGGCGCCCAGGGGGATCGTGTATATACTGACGGCTTTCGTCCGTTTGCTCGCGTCGATACCGTCCGTAATTTTTGGCCTCATCGGGATTATAACCGTCGTGCCTTTGATACAGGACATGTTCGTGACAGACAGCTTGGTCATATCGTATTTGGATCAATTCCAGATCACCGGGCGGGGCCTGCTCGCGAGCATCATCGTCCTGACATTCATGGTCATGCCGACGGTTATTTCCCTGTCTATCGACGCCATAAACGCTGTGCCGCTGAGCTATAAAGAAGCCGGATTCTCGTTTGGGATGTCAAAATTCCGTGTCATATGGAAAATACTCCTGCCCACCGCGCGTTCGGGCATAATGGCCAGCATTATACTGGCATTCGGGCGCGGGATAGGGGAGGCGATTGCCGTTTCGATGGTCTGCGGCGGCTTGGGCATCGCGCCGGATTTATCGAGGGGGCTGGTATCGCTCCTGGCGCCGGTCTTACCGCTCTCTTCGGCCATTATCAACAAATCGGAGGCCATGGGCTCCTCGGCGGTCGAAGCGGCGCTGTTTTCGTGCGCCGCGATATTGCTGATCATGGGCACATTGCTCAGCCTTTGCGCAAAATTCATAGCGCACAGGCAGCGCAAAGCGATTGGCTATGACTCCTGAGAAGGCGCAGCGGATAGCGGCCGCTATGATTATATTATGACAATATATTTTTATGATGCAGCAAAAGGCGGCAAGATATGATGCTAAAACCGAAGCGCCGAATAATAGGCAACAGGCTGGGCTATGCATATGCATGGGTGTCGATAAGCCTCGTCATTGTCGTCTGCGTATTTATTATTTGGAACGTCCTATATTTGGGCGTGGATGTCATATCGTTAAATTTTTTAATTAGATCCCCCAATGCGTCCGCGCTGGACGCGTCGTCGGGCGGCATATTCTCCCCGATGGCCGGCACGGTGATCCTGACGGCGATAGGCATTGCCATAACGCTGCCATTGTCTTTGTCAACGGCCATTTACCTGTGTTTCTATTCAAAAAAGGGCGTATTTAAAACGCTCATAGAAACCGCAATAGACATCCTGTCCGGCATACCGACCGTCGTGATAGGGCTTTTTTCGCTTTCTGTTTTTACGCAGCCGTGGCTGAGCTTTTTGAGCGCGCGGATCGAAACCGGCGCCGCCGTAAAAGCATACGGCAGATCGTTCCTTGTGGCGGGCATCGCCATGGCGATCATGATTTTGCCTTTTGTTACAAAGTCTATGCTGGAGGCGCTGAAGACAGTCCCCGCCGGGCATATCGAGGGCTCGTATGCGCTGGGCGCGACAAAATGGCGCACAACGATAAAAATTGCGTTGAACAGCGCCCGCGACGGCATTATAACAGGGGTGATCCTCGGCATGGGCAGGATTATCGGCGATACCGCGATTGTGTGGCTCGCCCTGGGCGGGACGCTGCGGATGACCGGCGTCCAGCCGTGGTGGCAACCGGCGAATTGGATGTCGACGCTCCGCAGCACCGGCAGCACGCTCACATCCTATATCTACTACACGTCGCCCGCCGGGGAGGGCAACAGTTTTGATGTGTCATTTGGCGCTTCGTTCGTCTTGATAGTGATCATCATACTGCTGAACGCCGCCGTCAGCATAATCGGCAATATCGGCAACATCGGCAAGCAGAAGGATCGTTAAGCAATATTATGTATACGTTATATAGGGATATAGAGGATTTGGCTATATGGGGCGCGGCGAGCTTTTAATCGAGGTCAAAAATTTTAATGCGTGGTATGCTAAAAACCAGGCCCTTGACAATGTTTCGTTCGAGGTGCCGGTGAATAGCATTTATGCTTTCATCGGGCCATCGGGATGCGGGAAGACGACGATGCTGCGCTCGCTGAACCGCTTGAACGATTTAGTCGGCGGGTTCAAATGCGAAGGCACAGTCAAAATAGGCGGCGCCGATATATATGCGAGGCATGACAGAAAATTTGTCGAAAACCTGAGAAAGAGCATCGGCATGATATTTCAGCAGCCCAACCCGTTGCCCATAACTATTATGCAAAATATGCTCCTTCCCATTAATGAGCATTATACTGCAAGCAAGACCCGGCTGAAGGAAATCGCCGTCGAAAACCTGACAATGGCCGCTATATATGACGAAGTCGCGGACAAACTCGACAAACCGGCGCTGTCGCTGTCCGGCGGCCAGCAGCAGCGGCTTTGCATCGCCAGGGCGCTGATCCTAAAGCCCGGCCTGATTCTTTTTGACGAGCCCTGTTCGGCGCTCGACCCTATTTCGACCGGCAAAATCGAAGCCCTGCTGCTGGAGCTGAAGAATGACCACACAATAGTAATGGTAACCCACAATATGGAACAGGCGAGAAGGGTTTCCGACTACACCGCGTTTTTTTACAACGGAGAGATCGTCGAGTCGGGCGAAACGCTAAGGATGTTCAGCATGCCCGAGACCAGCCTCTTGGACAGATATATCCGGGGAATAATATAAGCGCCGCCCATCTGCCGTCCCACGTCGCCCATCTGCCATCCCGCGCTCCCCTATCCGTCCCGTCCAGTGCCGCCCCACTGCCCCGTCCCGCCCCCGCCATCGTCAGCCTGCGCGCAAATCGCGCGCTTTGTTAATAGCGGCCGCTACAATCAGCAATGCAATTATCAGAGCTAGCGACAAAAGGATGAAGCGCGCGCTAAGACCGTTCAAAACAACGGCGGGCGTACGGAAATATCTGATTGGCGAGAGGGCATTTAAAAATCCAAAATCGCCGAAAAGTTCTGCATACATAGATATGGCAAATGATGCCGCGAAAATAGCGAACGAACCGAAAATTACTTTTCTGTAGCTATTTAGCAGCGCGGTGCAAAGCATTCCTATGGCGACAAAAATACATTGTGTCCACAACATGCCGACGGTAGTGAGCAGCACTTGCGGAACAAGTTCCATTGCGCCTACGCCGGGCAACAAAAATGCTATGGTGCCGATAGCCGCGAGCGCGGAGAGCGCAAAGATATGGATAAAAGCGACCGATAGCTTAGCGGCCATTATTGAGCTTCTTTTAAAAGGTTTTGTATACAGGAATTCCGATGTTCTGCGGTGTTCGTCCCTTGCCAAAATGTATGCGCCAAAGTACGCGGCGTATGCGTATGCGATGAGGGCGTACCAAAACTGCATACATGCGTATTGGCCTATCGGCGTGTTGAGCGGCAGCTCGTCATATATGCCAAAAAATGCCCTCACTATTTTTGGCATCGTTTCCACTGCATCCAGCAGCACGTCGAACGACCCTTGCAATGAGCTAAATTCCAGGCCGCCAAACGCAGCCAGCAAGAACATTATTATTGACCAGATTAATAGCGGCTTTTGATTTATCCTAAGCTCGTTATATATAATCGATTTCATCGGGCGCCCCTCCATATGGTCAAGTGGTGATTATATCTTTTTTGCGGAAAATGATATAGCCTGCCGACAGGAAAGCTATGACTAAAAAAACCAGCCAAACAACATAGCGCATATCGTACCGCCCAATGCTTGCGACGAATGAGCCTGCAAAATATTTTTGCGGCGATAGAAAAATCAATAAATCCAAATTGGCTGCGACGGCAAACTGCCCGATGGCCAATGTAGCAAATACAACGGTCACTGCCGCAAGAAGCGTTTTATTTATTCTTTGCGCGATGACCCCCATGAACACGCCAAGCGCCATATAAAGCACGCCAATAAGAATAACCGAGCCTCCCAGCAGCGCGAATAGCGCAAAATCAAAGCCATCGCTTAAAAAAACGCTAAGCGCAATATAAGATGCGATAAAGTAGGATATGCTGATTGCAAGCGTGGCTATGCTGACTGCCATCAATTTTGCCAGGTATATTTTTGCGCGGCTGTGAGGCTTGGTCATTAAAAAATCGGCTGCTTTTTGGATGTATTCTTTCGTATGGACGGACAAGCCTATTTGTGTGGAAATCACTGCGCAGGCAATGCCGAACAGCCATCCGGTGAGAAAACCGTACATACCTATTGGTTGCGACAGGAATTCGGCGCTCATATCTACAGCTTGCAAAAACGCATTATCAGATATTGATGCGACGACGTCTGTTTTCACTGAGCCGTCCGCGCCAATTACTATGCTGATAAAATTGGGCAGCAGCAAGAACAGCAACAGCGGCAAAGCAATGGACCAAGACACCACGAGAGACCTAATCTGCCGCAGCTCATACTTTACAATAACCATATCGTTGCCCCCCTTTATTTTTGCTATAGGCGTATTTTATTGCGGCGCCGCATCGCGGCGGCCTGTTTTATTTTCTTTATATTTTCTCTTTTATTTTCCTATTGATAGTAGTGCATGAAGATTTCTTCCAGCGTCGGCTCCTCGATGAGGATATCGCTTATATTTAGGCCATTGAGTTTTTGGAGAATGTCTGCTGCGCCGCCCATGTACATAAAAGATGCGGATATGCCCTGCTGTTTGAGATCGGCGATTCCGGCAGCGCCAAAATACCCCGCAGGGATAGGCGATAAAGCAGACAACTGTACGCGCCTGTACGTGTTTTTGCGCAAATCGCTGACGCTTTGAATGTTGATGACCTTGCCCTCCTTTATTATCGCCACCCTGCCGCATATCTTTTGGACTTCGCTGAGGACATGCGACGAAAAAAAAATAGTCGTACCTTTTTCGTTCTCCTCTTTTAGAATCTCAAAGAATGTATGCTGCATTAGAGGGTCAAGCCCGCTCGTCGGTTCGTCTAAAATCAGCAGTTTGGGATTATGTAAAAGTGCGCTTATGATGCCGACCTTTTTTTTGTTGCCAAGGGACAGTTCGGATATTTTACGGTCCAATTCCAAATTCAACCTCTCCGACAATTGATTGATTCGGCGGACGCTGTCGCGCAAACCATACAGAGCGGCTGCGTAGTTCAAGAAGTCCCTTGCCCTCATGTTTTCGTAATAGCTCGGCTCGCTTGGCACATACCCGACCGTTTTGGCAATTTCGGCTGCGTCCTCGCCGCAGTCTTTGCCGAATATGCGCGCTGTGCCGCTTGTAGGGCGGATCAGGGCTAGCATAGTCCTGATCGTCGTGGATTTGCCCGCGCCATTTGGTCCGATGAATCCATAAATTTCGCCGGCTTCGACATCAAGGCTTACGCTGTCGATGCCGCGGAACTTCCCATAGGTTTTCGTCAAGTTGTCAGTTTGTATTGCTGCGACGCCCATAATGAAAGCCATGTGCAGACTGCGCACAAATAGCCATGCACGGAACAGGGCTCTTTGGCCACAGTTTTCTGCCCTTTCTATTATTTTCGCAAATGCTGTTCCTTGTAGAAGCTGCTTTTCATAATGCCAAGGCACTCATGAAAATCCCCGGCAATTTTTTCCAAGTGTTCTTTTCCGGCTACCCCGGTCAATTCGTCAATATATCCGGCGCCCATCCAGTTCAGCATTTTCATGACTTGCATAGGGTCGATGCCGGCTTTGAACTTTGCCGCGCCCGCGTCGTCTATTACCGCTTGCCTTTGAAAGGGAAGCACCATCTCATGGTAGCGGTGCAAGTCCTCTGCGACTTCCGGGTCGGCCTCCGTATACATGTTTTTTAGGAATTCGAGCATGTGGGGGTTGTCTTTTAGGACTGCGATTTTTATGTCAATTACATAGCGCACAGCCTCAAAAAAATCCCCGCCCGCCGCCTGCCCGGATGCCTTCAATGCTGTTTTCATGCATAAAGAGCAATGCTCGCACAGATAAAGATATAAGGCTTTTTTTGTGCCAAAATAATGGAATACCATTGCTTTTGAAATGCCCGCGCCCGCCGCGACATCCGCCGTCGATGCCTTTTTGTATCCGTTTTGCCCGAAAGCCTGCAAAGCGGCGGTTAAAATGGCCGATTGCTTTTTTATCGGCAGCGCCAGGAAATTTTCCATATGGCCGCACACCCCCCCCCCCAAATACTGTAAACCGAATCGGTTTATAAGTAGGATACCACAATAAACCGAATCGGTCAATAACATTAACTGAAAGGTTGAAACGATTTTTAGGCTATTTTTGGCTATTTTAGGCTCAGGATGCGTATTAATTTGTATAGCTATAGATATATATTGGTCATAGCCATTTTAAACAGACAAAAACGCACCGTCGGCGCGGCGCTGATATGCGCACAAAACGGATAGTGGTTCGCGGCCGGATTGTCGAGGACGGCGCGCACGACGCTTTACTGGCCGCAGGCGGTGTGTACGAGAAGCTGTACAAGGCACAGGCGCAATGGTACAGCGCCGGCGGGGTCTGAAAAAATCGTACTGTCCCCGCTGTCAGCCCCACTGTCAACCTTGAACCTAATTCTTTTTTTTGCGTCATATATCTATATAGTACATGTAATCCATATAACCTATATAGCTAATATGGGGATGGGGGTATGACGTGAAATATTTTTGTTGTATTAGAGCATGCAAATTATTGTCAGCAATGATAGCCGTTACGGTGGCGCTCGGCGTGTTCGCAGGAGGGGCTGCGGGCGCTGCGGGGGGCGGCGCTGCGATGAGCGGGTACTGGATAGACTTTAGGTCAGCCGGGTACGCGCCCGGCGCGAGGGACGAGGGTTCAAGGACGCTTACGCTGTACAGCGCCGCCGAGCTTGGGCTGTTAATCTATGAACTCATCGAAATAGACGAAAACATGTATGAGGGCTGGACTGTCGCGTTGGGCGCAGACATCGACCTTACTGCGCATTGCTGGACACCGATAAATTTGCGGGGCGTGGTGTTTGACGGTGGCGGGCATAACATTATCGGGCTTGAGCTTGATTCCGTGAACCATTTTCCTCTGACAAATTATACATTTTATGACGACGGCGAGGCCAAGTGGATATGCACAGGCATGTTTGGCGCAATCATAGGCAGCGCAGTGCAGAATTTTACGTTGGTCGATCAATATATCTTTTTGCGGCGGACCGGCTATGACGTGTGTGCGGGGGTCGTCGCAGGCCTGGCTATCGGCGCGCGCATACGCAATGTGGCCATCGAAAACCCGACGGTGCTTGTTGAGGTTTCGTCAAGCACAACCGATTATATCGGTGGCGTCGTTGGATATGCAAAACCGGGGCCTTTCCTGGTGGAAACCCCTGTCGGTGGGCAGTCTTCTATGACAATTATCAGGGATGTCGAAGTGCATGGCGGCGAAATTGTGCTGGAGCGCGCCTATGGCATATATGGCGATTTTACGAACTGGGTGGGCATCCCCCGGACGGGCATTGGCGGGTCCATGGTGTACATGGGCGGCGTCGCGGGGGCGAATTACGAGAGCACGATACATAATGCCGCTGTATACGAAACATTGATAAGGGCGGGCGCTCATTATTATTCATCTGAATTTGAACGGTTCTGCGTGGGCGGGATTGCCGGGTATACGTCGATGACGGACGGCGCCGCGCTGGGAACGTGTGTGTTGAACTCCATGGCTGTCGGCGTTACTATAGATATCGATCCGGACATTACTATCGCGGCTGCATCGGGCGATGACGATGTTTATGTGGGCGGGCTGTGCGGCATCGTTTACAATGATTCGGTCGTGAACAACCTCTATATCGGCAGCGGCGGTGGAAACGGTGGCGGCGGAGGTGGTGGGCAAGGTGGTGGTAGCGGCGGTATGTTCGGGATGGTCGATAACACTGCCGGGTATGTCGTCGATTACAACTATGCGTTTGCGAGTATCGCCGAAGCATGGGGCAGCAACGGAGGCGGCGGGGCGCTGTATAGCGATGTGCTCAGCGGAGCTTCGCCCGGCGATGGCGGCGGCGCGGATGCCGGCGGCATGTGGAGAGCCGCGCAGGTGACGGTTGAGCATATGCCGTCATACAGCATTGGGGACGCTCTTGCGAAATACAAGCTATGGGGCGTGTTCGATGCGGGCAACGAATATGGATATGCGGCGCACACGCCGAGGTTCGGCAATTACTACACAGAGCCGACGGACATTGTTGAGGAGCCTGAGGATGAAGAGGATACTTCCGACGGTGGCGACGGCGGCGACGACGGCGACGGCGATGGCGATGGCGATGGCGGTGACGGCAGTGGCAGCAGCGGAGGAAGCGGAGGCAGTGGCAGCGGTGGCGGCGGAAACGTCAGCGGCGGCGGTGGCGCAGGAACGCCGGGCGGGGCCGCGCAGCTCGCGCCGTCCGCATCGCCAACTGCATCCCCGTCGCCGCCCCCGGCCCCGATCCCGTCCCCGTCGCCCGCCGCAACCGCAGCGCGCACATCGCAGATACATGATACGCCGCAGGGCGCGCCGTTTGGCGCCTACTCATCCATAGAGAACCCATTTTCCGATGTAGCGCAAAGCGACTGGTTCATTGAAGCCGTGATGTTTGCGTATTCGCGCGGGCTCATGCTCGGTACAAGCGAAGACCCAATGCTGTTCAGCCCAAACGCCGCCTTGACCAGAGGCATGGCCGTAACGGTGCTGTACCGCATGGAAGGCAGCCCCGCCGCAAGCGTATTTCGCGCAGCGCCCGCAGTGCCCGCAGCGCCCGCTTTCAGCGACATCGCCGACGGGGCATGGTACGCTGACGCTGTAGCATGGGCCGCGAATGAGGGCATTGTTGCAGGCTATTTGGACGCAACCTTTAGGCCGGACAACAATATCACACGTGAGGATATCGTGACGATACTAGGCAACTATGCCACTTATAAAGGGTTTGAGCTCCGCTCAGTAAGGGAATTCACAGCCTTTGGCGATATCGGCGTTATTTCCGGGTATGCCTTGGAGGCTGTGGAACGCTTCTACTGCGCAGGCATTGTAAACGGAAAGCTCGCAAACTTCTTCGACCCGCAAGGCGAAGCGACCCGCGCCGAATACGCCGCCATGCTAATGCGTATAGTGGGTATAATGGGCTGAAAAAAGAGCGGCGCCGCCCCCATTTGTCGCTCTACATGGTATACTTCATAATAAACCATATTATTGTATAGGTTGTTGAACGCTCCGGCGCGGTGAGGCAAAATACCCCTTCGACTAATATGGAGCATAGCGCCGCGTACCGGATGTCAACTAAGGAATATCATATTAGACTAAGCACGCGGACGAACACTGTTCGCCCCTACAGAGGCATAGGCGCCCGTAGGGACGCACAATATGTGTCCCTACAGAGGCATAGGCGCCCGTAGGGACGCACAGTGTGCGTCAGCGCAGGGGCATAGGCGCCCGTAGGGATGCACAGTATGCGTCAGCGCAGGGGCATAGGCGCCCGTAGGGACGCACAGTGTGCGTCCGTGTACGACAAGGCATGGATTTTATTGGCAAAGGAGGGGCGCGCATGGGTATGGGCTATTTGAGGGTAGGCGAAAGCGGACGATGCTTTATGAGGGACGGGCGGCCTTTTTTTTGGATGGGGGACACTATATGGCCGGCTGTCAGTTGGTACACCATCGACGAGCTGAAAGCGTATTTTGCGAAGCGTAGGGAGCAGGGGTTCACAGTCGCGCACATCATGCTGCCATGGACGATGTTCGACGGCAGCGAAGAGAGCCGCAAGGCGCAGGCGATACCGGACGAGCTGCCGCTCTGGCATAACGACGACCCTGCCTCGCCGAACGAGGCGTATTTCGAGAAGCTCGACGAGGTCATAGGCATCGCAGCCGACCACGGCATTTTGTTGACCATTTTGCCCAACGGCGGGGGCAGCGGTACGCATGTGGACTATAAGAAGATCATAACAATGGACAATGTCAGGGCGTACGGCAAATGGCTCGGGCGGCGCTATAGGGACGAGCCGAACATCGTATGGGTGAACGGTTTTGACTTGCTCCCCTGGCTGTACGAGGATATCGCAAGGGAGTTCAACGCGGGGCTCATGGAAGAGGACGGCGGGAAGCACCTCATTTTCTACCACCCCTGCGGCGGGGCGTCGTCCAATCATTTTCACAGCGAGGAGTGGCTCGCGGCGAATTTCATACAGACGTGGAGCGATATGTACAGCATCCAGGGCATGGTCGCCGCCGACTACCACAGGCGGCCGCCGAAGCCCGTCGTCCATGTGGAGGGCGCGTACGAGGCGGGCACCGAGTACACAACGGCGCCCATTACATCGTGGCATGTCAGGGAGCAGGCTTATTGGAGCTATCTGTCGGGCGGGTTCCACACATATGGGCACAACGATCTGTGGCGGAAAACGCCGCATTGGAGGGACGCGCTGGACGCGAGGGGCGCGTGGCAGATGAAGGTGCTAAAGGATGTATTCGAGTCTGTCGAGTGGTGGCGGCTCGTGCCGGACCAGCGCATGATCAAGCCGCTGTTCAAGCATGGGCACGTTGCGGCGCGTTCTGCCGACGCGGGCAGCGGCGCGAATGGCTGCGCCGGGGGCTTCGCGCTGATATATTATGCGCACCGCTCGACGCTTTCGGTTGACATGTACAAGGTAGGCGGCGGCGCGCCGGTTTCGGCGGAGTGGATAGACCCGCAGAACGGCGAGCGCCTGGGTAAAACCGTTTATACAGATGCCGTATGCCGTATAACGTCCCCCGCCCGCTGCGACGACGCCCTGCTCCTGCTGCGTGCATAAAATTTATGCGTAAATTTATGGCGCCGATGTATATTGTCTAATGTATAGTAGAATAGAGACATAATTACAATGGATTTATGGACTTAACAAACGGGCCCATCCTGCGTCGGCTGATGCGCCTTGCCGTTCCCATAATCGGCTCGCAGGCGTTGCAAATGCTGTACAATTTGACGGACATGTTCTGGCTGGGCAGATTGGGCAGCGACGAGGTTGCCGCGACAGGCGCCGCAGGCCTGTACCTGTGGATGTCTGTCGCATTTATGCTGTTCGGCAGCATCGGCGTGAGCATCGGCGTCTCGCAGGCGGCGGGCGCTAATGACGAAGGCAAAGCAAAGTCGCTGACCGCTACCGCGCTGTTCATCAGCATAGTGCTGGGCGCGGCTTTCGCTGTGGCGATGATCATGTTCCGTCGGCAGATGGTCGGTTTTTTCAATTTCTCAGAGCTAAATGTGGTCGCGCTCACCGAGAGCTATCTGTCGACCGTGGCCGTATCGATCCCGCTCACATTCGTAACCGCGACGCTCGGCGCCGCATACACGGCATACGGTAACTCGCGCACGCCATTCATATGCAACGCCGTCGGCACATGCGTGAACATGGCGCTCGATCCCATCCTTATATTCACGTTTGGGCTCGGCGTACTGGGCGCGGCTTATGCGACAGCCATCGCGCAGGCTATAGCGTGCGCGATGATTGCCTATGCTTTTGCGCGCGGCAAAAGGCGGCCCTTCGAGTCGCCGAAGCTCCTCGCCGCGCCGCGCCCGGACGAAATCAAATGGATATTCAAAAAAGCGCTGCCCGTGTGCGCGGAAAGCTTCCTGTTCACGTTCCTCGTGATGGCGACATCCCGGCGCGAAGCGTTTTTTGGCGCGGACGCCATGGCGATCAGCCGCGTAGGCTCGCAGATAGAGTCGCTCACATGGCTGGTGGGGGGCGCCTTCGGGTCGGCGCTGATATCGTTTGTCGGGCAAAACTACGGCGCGCGCAAATGGGACCGCATCCACGCGACCCGCAGGACGGCCACCGCCGTCTTGGTCAGCTACGGTGCCTTTGTCGCGCTGCTGCTCGCCGTGCCCGGCAAATATATATTCGGGATCTTCCTGCCCGACGCGGCCCTGATAGAGCGCAGTGCGCTGTACCTGAGAATCCTGGCCATATGCCAGATACCTATGTGCATGGAGGGCGTCGCGTCAAACATGTTCCGGGGCATCGGCAAAACCATACAGCCCGCCATTGTCAGCACCGCATGCAATATAGCGCGGGTGCCGCTGGCCTATGCCCTGTCGTCGGATGCCCTCGGCCTGGGGCTGCCCGGCGTCTGGATAGCCATATCGATCACCGCGAGCATAAAAGGCATATGGTCTTATGCCTGGTATATAGCCAAAGAAACGAAAGCGGATCAGGATCCATGCAATAGACAAACATAAAACGTCGATTCTATTTCGCGCCAGTTTTTCTTTTTCCTGTTTTCCCCGAACGAGATATGGCTGCCCTGCACTGCGTAGCCCCTCTGTTCTTTTAGCCAACCTGCCGGGAAAACGTATGTGCCGTTGCCGGTCCTGTAATTTTCAAGATAGGCCAATAAATCGCCGAACCATTTAGTCTTCCGGGCAGGCGGATACTTAGATATATGCAGCGCGAAATATAAGAGCTTCGGCGCGCCGGCGCCCTCCATATAGTCCGCAACACAGAGCCAGCCGGGGTATTTCGGGTCCCAGCCCATGGAATGGTATTTTTTGCCGCCGGAATGTAATATGCCATAGCCGTCCGCAATGTTATGGTGGAACGCGTCTGTAGAGATAAAATCAATAACGGCGTCAATTTTTTTGTCTGTTTCCTCTGATATCGCCCCGTATAATTTATGCAGCCCCACTATGTCGTATATCAATGGATAACAAAAGCCGTACTCATCGACAAGTTGCGGCTTTATGAATTTTTTGTCTTTCCAGATGGCAGGCACGGCTTTCATTTTAGCCCGCTCCCCATCGCCCGCATATATGTCGCAATCGCCTTTTTTCGTAAAATCCGCCATCTCGTCCAAGCTGCCCAGCATAAAATGTGTAATGTTTGGGTCTGCAAAGCCTGCAAGCATTAAAACATTGGAAATAATAATAGAAGTAAAGCCATTGTTGGGGGCGCCTAACACAAACCCGTCGTTGTTCCTGTATGGCTGCAACCCTCCGGGCGGAGCCGTTTTCATTTTGTCTAAATAGAACCGCACGGCGTCCGCCAGTGGCGCTAGCCCGCTGTGCAGCCCTAACTGGACCAGCTTCGGCAGGGCGTTTTCCAGGCAAAAATCGAAGCTGCCGTGCTCCATGGACCAATGCTGCGGGGGCGTTTCGGGCTTTAGATTTTTCAGCCATTGCCCAACTGCGGGGTTTTCCGGCAGTTCCGCCTCCATATTTGCGGCGGCCTTTTCGTCATTCAATAGCTCGCGCAGTACCCTATATCGGATAGGTGCGTCAGCATTATCCATCAACCAGCCATACACGTCCGATGCAGACATTGACGAAGCCATATATTTCGCTCCTCATCATATAATATTCATATAACCATCTGAACTATTATATAATACAGTGCATAGGAGATGCAGCGTGAAAAAAAAAGAAAGGGCAGAACTGTGGTGCGAGGGCAAGCAATTGGGATTAAAGCTTGCCATTGTCATTGCTTTATTCATGATTATTTGTGCACAGTTTATGCATGGCCTTTGATATGAAACTTGTATACAAAGGGATTTTTAGTAACAATGAGCAGCTTCCACTGGGGGCACTGCCGGATAATGCCGTCAAATTCAAAGAACCCAAGAACTTGACCGAGACAGTGATTAAATCGTCCTTATTTTCGTTGCCGGCTTTGGCCGGTGTTGCGCTGTTTTTGGGCGTCTCGCGTTTGCTGCACGGGGAACTGGCATATAACGGGACGGTGCGCGGGATGCTGTTCGCGTTTCTAACGCTAGTCCCGCATGAGTTTTTGCACGCCATTTGCTTTGGCAAGGATGCGGAGGTCGAGCTGTTCATAGCGCCCAAGCAGTTGTCATTGTTTGTCATATCTACGCAGCCGATTACAAAAGCGCGCTATATATTTCTATCTTTATTGCCCAACCTGGTCTTCGGATGGCTGCCTTTGGCTGTCTGGGCTGCACTGCCATACAGCGCGTTTTTCAGCGATCATTTATTGACATTTTCGGTGCTTGCAATCCTTTTTGGCGTCGGGGACTATATGAACAGCTATAACGCCGCCCGGCAAATGCCCAAAGGCAGCATGCAGCAGCTGTCCGGCTTTAACTCATACTGGTTTATGCCGGATCAAGCGGATCAGGGGGACGGTTCTGTTGATCCGCAGTGATGTGAAGCGGATCAGGGGGACGGTTCTGTTGATCCGCAGTGATGCGAGCGGATCAACAAAAACCGTCCCCATGATCCGCGCCGATCTGTTATTCGGCGCGGATGTGGATTTTGGGGGTTATGTTTCCGCCGCCGCTGTAGCCCAGCAGGTGTTCTTTATAGTAGCCTTTGTCCTTGAATGCGTCGAACTGGCGGGCGATCCCCCATATCGGCATAAAGACCACTTGCGCGTCGTCGACGCTGTAATTGATGCGCAGCGCGCCTTCTTCCAAATATGCGTCTATCCGGGGGTTGGCGAAGCGCATCATATCCACGCCATTGATTGTGTATCCCGGGGGGCTGGAGCTGACGAATACGGCTTCGCCCCGGATGTCGTCGAGCGCTTCCGTACCGCTGACATTGGCATATGCCGTCCCGCTGCTGTAGTTG
>WRLR01000077.1 GCA_009777515.1 Oscillospiraceae bacterium
AGCAGACAGAGGCGGCGGTAGCGGCGGCGGTAGCGGCGGCGGTAGCGTAGGCGCCGAAAAGGATGGGGCGGTTGGCGTCATATACAAAGTGGAGCATGATGGCGCAATGGGCAAAACGGCATATGTACGCCTTTTCACCGGCACATTGCGCAACCGCGACGCCGTCCGCTACATACGCAGGGGGGCATACGCCACAACGGCTGGCGGCGTGGCTGGCGGTGCGGTGGGAAGCGGCCCGGTTGGCGGCGTAGTGGGAGGCGGCTCGGCTGGTGGTGCAGCGGGAAGCGGCTTGGTTGGCGGCGCAGCGGGAAGCGGCGCTACCAAAAGCGCGGCTGGCGGTATGCCCGGCGGCGGCGCTACTGTAGGCGCGCCCAACAGCGATATTGCGATAAATAAAATAACACAAATAAAACGGATCTCCGGCGCGAAGGGCGAGGACACCGGGGTACTTATGGGCGGAGACTCAGCCGCTATCATCGGCCTTGCGGACTGCCGCGCCGGCGACATCGTCGTCTCGGACAGCCCTGATCATATCCTATACATTAATGCCGATGGCAGTGATTACGGTCAAATTGATGTGGATGAACATTCATTATCGAGTACCAATGACAATGCCAGTAACAACACCGAATATGATGCTGGCCATAATGCTGGCGTGGATTATAATTCACCTTTTGTGAATATGAAACCACACAAAGCGCTCGATCCTTACAACCCGACAGCGCTCTCTCTCGATGCGCGGCTAAGGCAGTTCGAGCGGCTAAAACTCGCCGCACCGCTGTTCGCTGTCCAGGTGTTCGCAGGAGAGGGCCAAGAACACAGGCTTTTGCAAGCCGTCGGCGAATTTTATGACGAGGACCCGCTGCTGGAATACGAATGGGCGCCCGACGAGCGCGAACTCGTGTTGCGCGTCATGGGCAAGATTCAATTGGAAATCATGCAGACACTGTTCATGGAGCGCTACGGACTGGACGTGACGTTTTCGCCTCCGACTGTCATATATAAAGAGACGCCCAAGGGGCTAGGCGTCGGCCTCGAAGAATACACCATGCCCAAGCCCTGCTGGGCCGTCGTCCAACTGGCCGTCGAGCCGCTGCCGCGTGGCGCCGGCTACTCTTTCAAGTCCGCAATCAAGGCTAATGTCCTGCCTTACCGCTATCAGCACCACGTCGCGCTGACAGTCCCGCAGGCGCTGCGGCAGGGCCTGTACAACTGGGAGGTCGTTGATATCAAGGTTACCCTTATCGGCGGCGAGCATCACCACGTCCACACGCACCCGATGGACTTTTTTCTTGCGACGCCCATCGCCGTAATGAGAGCGTTGCAAGACGCCGGGGAGGCGCTCCTCGAGCCGATGGCCCTTATGCGTATGTCGGCGCCGGAGGAATCGGCGGGGCGCATCTTCGGCGACGTCATGGCAATGCGCGGCGCCTTCGAAACCGCGCCGGGGCGCGGCGGCGGCATCAGCATAGAGGCCCTGCTGCCGGTTTCCGAGTCCATCGAATACCCGGCCCGCTTCGCCTCCCTCACCTCCGGCAAAGGCACAATCCGCACGTCGTTCGCGGGCTACCGCGAATGCCCCCCCGGCATCGGCGCGGCGGCAAAGCGTCGCGGCGTCAACCCGCTCGACCGCATGCGTTGGATACTGTATAAACGCAACGCACTGGACGGCTGACGCCATAAGCGCAACGCGCTGGACGGCTGACGCCGACGCCCGAACGCATTACAACAAACCATAGGCTTCCACGAATAACATTTTCATATTAAATTTCTAAATGATATTCGGTATGATTTTTCGGTATGATTTTCGGCATGATTTTTCGGTATGATTGTCGGCCAAATCCTTTGCGTTATTTTGGCGTTTTTTGGCTAACAATATTTAGGCCAGCCGATTGACAGGGTTGCAGCTAGTGTATAGAATGCTCTTGACTTTATTACATTTGAGGAGGGGTGTTGTTTGATGAAAAGAGTTGCTATTGCCGTAATTCTGTTGACGTGTTTGCTATTTGTCATACCGGCTTCGGCCGCTGCGGACAATGTCACGGTAACACTTGACGGTAAGACGCTCGAGTTCGAAGTACCGCCGCAGATGGTCAACAGCAGGGTGCTTGTGCCGCTGCGCGCGATATTCGAGGAAGTCGGGGCGGATGTGGATTGGGATCCGGATACAGAGACGGTCACCGCCACAAAGGGCGGAACGGTCGTCGTCCTCACGATCGGGGACAATCAGCCTACTGTCAACGGGGTCGTGGTTACAATCGACCAACCGGGTATCTTAGTTGATGGCCGGACGCTCGCTCCGCTGCGCTTCGTCGGAGAGGCGTTCGGGGGGACGGTAGATTGGATTGACGCGGAATTTGTCGCAGTCATAACGTTTGCCGACGGTTCATTGTCTGACGAGCCGGAAGCGGAGGATGAGGCCGAGGAGGATCTGCCGTACGTACAGCCCATCGGCATCATGAGCGCGATGGACAGCGAGCTGGCACTGCTGCTGGAAACCGCCGATATCGACGGTTCGAAAATGATTGGCGGCATAGAGTACCATTACGGCAAGCTCGAGGGGAAAGACGTCGTGTTGGTGCGCGCCGGGGTGGGCAAGTCCCTGGCTTCCGCTTGCACAGCGGTGCTCATCCATGAATTTGACGTCAGCTCAGTTGTCTTTACGGGTATTGCCGGCGGCGTCGGCGACGATGTCGGCGTGCTCGACGTCGTCATAGCCACGGACCTGATCCTCCACGATTACGGGCGCGTTACAGCCGACGGCTTTGAATGGAACGGGCGCGCGGGCGTCGACCGCGAAACCGGCTCGATTCCCGTCGACAAGGCCCTGAGCGACCTGGCGTACGCCGCCGCCGTCGCCGTCGTGGGTGAAGAGGGGACGTTCCGGGGGACCATCGTGACCGGCGACCAATTCATTATGAGCGACCCCTATGTCACCGAGCTCCAGGAAATGTTTGACGCGTTGGCCTGCGAGATGGAGGGCGCTTCCGTCGCCCGCGTGGCGTATGCGTTCGACACGCCGGTCGTCGTCATCCGCTGCATGTCCGACAAGGCAGACGGACTGGCGCACGAAGTTATAGAGGACTTCGGCGACCAAGCTGCGGACATATCCGCCAGCATTGTCATCGAGTTCCTAAAAAGCATAGATTAGTATGTAAAAAAATTGCCCTGTATTATCGCTAGCATGTTTCTGAACCGCCGGTCGGGGACGCCCCGTCGGCGGTTCATCTTGTTTTTGGCACTAAATTACAGTATAATAGTCAATAGGCACTAAAGGCACTAATGAAAGGGGAAATATTAATGAATAAGCTAATATTGGCCATTGTGCATGACGAAGATGGTTCTCGGGTACTCGAAAATTTAAATAAATCCGGTTTTCGGGTTACCCGCCTGAGTTCCTCCGGCGGGTTCCTGCGGGCAGGCAACACAACTCTGGTCATCGGTACGGAAGCGGAAAAAGTTGACGAAGCCATACAGTTGATAAAAAACTCGTCCAAAAGCAGGAAACAGATCATCGACACCTCGTCGATGGGCGCGAACAATTCGATGGGCGGGGTCTATATGCCCTACCCGGTGGAGGTCACAGTCGGTGGCGCGACTATCTTTGTGCTGGACGTCGATCGATTCGAGACAGTTTGATCCGCATAGCCCAGGTATCTCAGATATCTCAGGTATCGCAGTTAACGCAGGTAACGCAGGTATCGAATGTATCGCAGGTCTCCTGGATATAGGGCATGATATTGGGTATTAAGCGTGAAAATACTAGTAAGGGCAGAGCTGTGGCGCGAGGACCATGCTGTTTTCATGACTATTTGTGCACAGTCTGTGCATGGTCTTTTGTATGAAAGTTAAGGACGCCTCTACAACACAAGCAGCCAAGGCGCGTTCGCTGGACATAAAAAAGCCCCCGGGCGGCTCGGCTGCTTTTTTGGACGCCGTCAAGTCGGCGGAGGACAAAAACGTCGTCGAGCGCCTCCGCGCCAAAGCGGTTGAGATAGCGGCGCAGGGCGAAAAACTCGCGGACAAGGTCGACATTAGGGAGTTGCGGGTCTATAAAAAAATGGTATCGGATTTCATGGACGAGGCCGTCGGCAACTCCAGAAAGTTTTCGAAGCAGAGTTTTTTGGATAGAAGGGGCCGGCATAAAGTCTATGCCGTTATCAAAAAGGTAAACGAGGAACTGGACGATCTCACGCGCGAGGTCCTGCAGGGCGAAAAGGACAGGTTGAAGATATTGAAAAAGCTTGACGATATCAAAGGCTTGATCCTCGATATCGTCATGTGATGGCGTCGGATGTGTCAACAGACATGACATCGAGCGTGACAGCGGCAGGTGCGCAGCACGGCGTATTTGATGGGCTTTTAGGCCAGCAGGCTGCCAAGGACAAGCTGACGGGCTTGTTGTACAGCGGTGCGCAGGGTGGCGCGCATTTGTTTTTGGGCGCCGCCGGCATCGGCAAGCGCGTGTTCGCCAGGGCGTTCGCCAAGGCCGTCCTGTGCGCGGGCGGGGCGGCTGGCGGGACAGTTAGCGTGTTGGATGCGGTTGCACACATAGCCGACGCGGTCGACGCGGTCAGTGCGGTCGCTGCGGCGCCCGGAAGGTTGCCGTGCGGCGTGTGCCTACCGTGCAGGCTGTTCCAAAACGGCGCGCTGGGCGACTTTTTGTTTATTGCGCCCTCGGGGCAGAGCCAGCGGCCCGCTATACCCGTGGACGCGGCCAGGAGCGTAGTCGATTGGTTCTCGACGCGCCCTCTCCATTCAAGCAAAAAAGTATGCATTATCGCACAGGCCGATCACATGACGGAACAGGCTCAGAACGCGCTGTTGAAAACCCTCGAAGAGCCCCCGGCATATGGCGCGATTATACTGACAGCCGAAAACCCGGGCATGCTGCTGGACACGGTGCGTTCGCGGTGCAGTACCACGTTTTTTACCGGATATACCGATCGCGAAGTCGAATATATATTGCGCAATGCGGACGCCCCCCCGCACGAGTCCGCAATTCCGCTGCTGACGCGGCTGTCGGGCGGCAATCCGGGCTATGCGTTCGGGCTTGCGCAATCAGAGACTTTCATGTCGACGCGCGACGAACTGTTTGGCCTTTTTTGCGGGCACCTCGACGGCGATCCGCGCGCCACGTATATGCTCCAGTCGTTTTTGGAAAAGAACAGGGAGCGTTTCGCGCATTTTGCGGGGATGGTTATATTTTTGCTCCGCGACATATGGCTTTTGAGTATGGGCGGCATGGGCATACGCAGTGGCGATGACGTTGGCGCCAGCGGCGGCGCTAGTAGCGGCGGCGGTAGTGACAGCGGCGCCAGCGGCGCCAACAGCGGCGACAGCGGCGTCGGAGCGGAGATTGTGAACGCGGACATGGAGCGCAGGCTCGCGGCATACGGGGAGCGGTTTCGCCCAGGTGCGCTGCTCGACTGTATAGAGCGAGTGGACGAAACATGCTCTCAAGTGTCGAAAAACGCTAACTTCAACCTCGCGGTCAACGCAATGCTAGTAAAAATAAGCGCTACATTGAACACAGCATATAATCGCAGCGTGTAAAAGAATTGAAAGGTAACATACATATGACCGTTGTTATTGCGGTACGTTTTAAGGCCAGCGGAAAATCATACTATTTCGACCCACTCGATTTTGAAATAATAAAGGGCGAGAGCGTCATCGTGGAGACCACGCGCGGCGTCGAAATCGGCGAGGTCACAATGGACCGCACGGAGGTCGCGGATTCCGACATCGTGCCGCCGCTAAAGAAAGTCCTCCGCGTCGCGACCGAGGAAGACAAGGAGCACGCCCGGGAAAACCGCGAAAAAGAAAAATGGGCGCTGGGCGTCTGCCAGGAAAAGATCGTACAGCACAACCTGGAAATGAAATTGATTGACGTCGAGTACACATTTGACAACAACAAGGTCCTGTTCTATTTCACGTCCGACGGGCGGGTGGATTTTCGTGAGCTCGTAAAGGATTTAGCGTCGGTTTTTAAAACGCGCATCGAGCTGCGGCAGATTGGCGTTCGCGACGAAGCGAAAATTTTAGGCGGGATAGGCGTTTGCGGGCGCTGCCTCTGTTGCAAGTCCTTCCTCGGGGATTTTCACCCCGTTTCGATTAAAATGGCGAAAGAGCAGGGGCTGCCCTTGAACCCTACTAAAATATCCGGTTCTTGCGGCAGGCTGATGTGCTGCCTGAAATACGAACAGGACGCATACGAATATTTGCTTTCCAAGACCCCGGCGGTCGGCGCCATAGTGGACACGGAGCGCGGCCGGGGCGCCGTGGTGGGCGTGAGCCTGTTGAAAGGGCTCTTGAAAGTCCGGCTCGACGACGGCAACGAATCGGATATGGTCGAATTTAATGTAGAAGATGTCCGCTTGATAAAAAGCCCGTCCAAGCGCGGCCGCGAAAAAGCCATCGATGCTCATGCGGCAGCCGCTACCGGCGGCGAAGCCGTTGTGGCTGCTGGGGTTGCGGCTGGCGCGGGAACCGGCGTAGCAGCCATCAGCGCCGCAGCCGACATAGACGCCAACGCATATGCGGCGACGGTAGACCCCGAAACCGACATTGAGATCGGCGCCGACTCGACCGCAGGTATTGCCATAGACGCCGCCGACGGCGAAGATGACAGCGTCGACGACGACGTCATCGACCTGCTGGACGCCGACGAAGAATCCGTCGCCCTGATACTAGAAGACGATCCCCCCGGCGCCGGTTACCAATCGGTGGAATATTAGTCCGGTAGGCCATTATTAATTTCGCGGCTTTTTTGCGTCTCCTCGGCCAGCTCTTCGACGGTGTACGGGCCGCCCAGCGCTTTTAATAAAAATATGTCAAACCAGGCGGCGGAGGCGCCGCCGTCCGGCTCGCCCTCTCCGTTCGGCGCAGGCAGGTAGACAGGCGTGTTCTGCCTGGGTTTTTGCATGTATGCCTCCATGGATTTGACAAACGCGTTGTCATAAACGACGCCGGTGCGTGTCGGAAAATAGCCCGTCTCCGCGATAAAACGCGGGTACTCCCCGTCACCGGAGACAAACGCAAACACGTCCATCACCTTGCCCAAGTCCGGCGAAGCTGCGACCGCGACCATGGCGAACCCGAAGTCCACGCCCATCTGCTGCATCAGGCCGTCGTCGCGCCTTTCTCTGCCAGGGAGGGGGAAATACGAGAAGGCAAAGTCAGGGCCCGCCGCTTCGACGTCGCCCACCGCCCGCGCGTCGTCCGCCAGCATCAAGGCGCCCCCTTCCGCGAACCGCCGGTACCCTTCACCGTACGGCATATCCACCGCGTCTGGTTCCAGGTACATGCTAAATTGTTCTAGCGCTCTAAAAATCGTCATCACGTCGGGATCGGTATACTTCTTCTCCCCGAGGAACAGCCCCCTGTAAACCTGCGGGGCTTCGTCCAGCAGCATGTTCGTCGCAATAAAGCTTGCGTATTGCCCGAGCATCCGACTGCCGCCGCCGATATGCGTCAACGGCTGGTAGCCCGCCGATTTTATATGTTCGCAAACGCCTATGAGCTCGTCCCAAGTCTCGGGTACGTCGACGCCAAGCTCTAAAAACTTGTCGACGTTGTAGTATACGCCGTTCCTCGGGACAACACCTGTCATCAGGCCGTATACCCTCCCCCGGTGCCCATATGATTCTAGCAGTATGCCCTCGTCATAATTTGCGGTGAACGCTTCGCCGGAAATATCGTAGAACAGCCCGGATTCGACAAACTCCTGCCACTGCGGCATATTTACAAGCGCCTCGTTCCACGGCTCACGCGGCAGCGTAAAGCCGCCCTCGTACGCGACAATGTTGATATTGTTGGCCATGAGGTGCGTCTGCCGGGCCTGTGGGTAGTTGAACGAGTCCACATCCGATACTTCGAGCTCGACGCCTGTTACCCCCCTGAGGCGCTCCGCCATACCCCGAAGGTATGGTACAACCAGCGGATCCGTCCATGTCAGCAGCGTGACTTTGCCGGCATGTACATCCTGCGTGTCGGTGGGCGCGCCCTCGCCGGCGCCGTCTCCGGCGCCGTCTCCGACGCCTCTGCCACCGGCGCCGCCCGATGCGCCGATTCCGTCTGCTCCGCCGTCGCCTATCCCGTCCCCGGCGCCCGCCCCGTCAGCGCCCGCATTTGCGCCAGGCCCAGCGCCCGACGCCCCCTGCGCGGCGCCCCCGGCCGTCCCCTCCGCCGCGCTGTCGCCGCCGCCAACGTTGTCCGCCGCTGCGGCCGAAACCGCTGTCACCGCCGCGTCATCATCAGCTCCCTGCTCTGCCCCATCCAATTCGCATCCGGCGACGCAAAACACCATCAGCACCACTAGCGTCACAAGCGCCGCCGCTACTATATGTCTGATATTATTACTCATTTATTATGACTCATTTATTATGACCCAACTAATATGACCTAACTATTATGTCCCAACTATAATGACCTAACTATTATGACCCAACTATTATGATTCATTTGCCAGTTTGAGCATTTTCGCGACTGCGGGATTCGGGTTGATAATCTCCTCCGCCGAACGCACCGTTACCGTGGGCATGGCGCCGTGATCCACGTGCGACTGCATATATACTTCCGAAGCCTCCGTCTTGCCGCCAAGATCGGCGTAGCCCATGGATTTTACGAGCTTGCCAAAGAGGAACGCGTTGAGGTCGCACACCCCTGTGCGGGCCTGGACTTCGCTGTCGTCCCTGGACAACAGGTGCACCTGGGCGAAGCTCACGCTCTGCATTGTGATTTCGTTGAGCCCCTCGCCCCCTATATACAAGGGGCTCCCATTGCGCCCGATGGCCTGAAGGTGCCTGACCTCCTGCGTGAAGCCCTTCGTCGTGGGCGTATTGTTCACCAGGCCGCGCTGGCCGTTGTAGAGGCACAGCGTCACGTCTATGAACACATTTTCGAGATCGAGATCGTCCACAGCCTCCCTGATGTGTTCGCGCAGCACCGAGTGCCATGTCGGGTGAGCTGTGTGTATTTTGATCATGACCTTGTTCGATTTATGCGTCCTCAAAGCGATGTCGCTGCCCGGCACGCCCATCGAAGCGTTGTTATTGACCCAGCTCCAGCCAAGGCGGCTGCCCTTTTCCAGGTCGCGGACGGCGAAATCGTCAAAATAATGGAACTCCGGCAGCGACGGATCGATCTCCATCGAGGAGCAGTGCGGCATCACGTGGAACCCCATCTCGCGGCACTTCGCGACAAAGGCGCGCGCGCCGTCCGAGGCTTGAAAATACGGATAGTCCTCGTCATAGCCGAACTTGCGCCAGTTGTTCAGGTGCAGCAGCACCTTTCGCGGGTCGATCTTTTGCGCCAAGGCCTCCAGCAGCTTAATGTCGGTTGGGCACCACGAAACGGCGAAAGAAAGATTCTGCAGCCAGTCCGGGCGCAGGGCTTCCTCCTTTTCGAGCTTGTACGCGCTCCACAGCCAGTCCCTGTACCTTGCCGCCGGGACGCGCCAGTCGCCCTCGTAGACATTGATCTTCCAAGTGAGCCCGCCCGCCGACTTTTGGTCCGCGATGGGCCCGTAATTGTCGCTCTCCAGGCCAAACCCAAACGGATCGCCCGCCGCGCCGACAGACAGCGTTTTGAATCGGTAATCGGTGTCCTGGACATGCGCCCACAGGCCGCCCTTCTCGCCCGCCGCGACTACCATGCCCGCCTCCCACCTCATGGGCCAGGTGGCGCGCCTGCCTGCCAGTACCGGGTCGTCGAACGCCATGTCGATACCTTGCACTATCGGCGCGACCAGCCTCAAATCATGCCTCAGTCCTTTTATATTATAGCGCACAGACCGCACGCCAGCCCGCGACGCATAAGCCGAGGGCTCGATGAGCAGATCGCCGGTTTCGGCGTCTTCGCCCAGCAGCAGTATCCCGTCGCCGTCCCAGTTGTGATAGCGCAGCTCCGCGCTCGTCCCGTTGATCTGGAACGCCTCGCAAGAAGCCATCGGCCCCGAGGATATGGGGACGGCTTCGTTGTCCGCGTATACCAGCTCCAGCGCACAGCCACTGCCGGAACCACCGCCGGAACCGGCGCCCGCTCCGGACCCCGACCCAGCGCCGGCGCCCGATATATATTCGTCCCCCGAGTCCTTAGAGCGGACGGATATCAGCCATCCATCCTCGATAATCGCCGTCAATGAACATGTTTCAACCTCGACGCGGTTCTTTATGACTTTAATCACGTTATATCGCCTCCGTTTCAATGCTTATGCGTTGCCGCTTTTGTTGTTTTTGCCGCTTTCAAACACGATAGTTACATGCCCCATATCTTAAAAACACGATAAAAGTATAATGTAAAATATCAGTATTATAAAGGTAAAAGAAAAATTTTTAGCATATTCGCAAATAATGGTGACATATTATATCGAAAGGGGTATACTATGAAATGATGTAAAGATTGTGCAATATGGACAATATACGTGAAATGATGGTCAAATTCTAAGCAGTTAAATAAATGTATGTAAGCAAATGCAGATGAAAGGCGGTATTTTATGGCCCGTTATTTCTTCGACAACCTAAAAGGCGACGACCGGAACAGCGGCCTTGGCCCGGACTCCCCGTTCAAGACGCTGGACAAGGCCAACGCAATCCAGTGCAGGCCCGACGACGCCCTGCTCTTCGCCGCCGGCGGGCGCTGGGAAGGCCAACTCGCGCCCAAGGGCTCCGGCGCCCCGGGCGCGCCCTGCATCGTCGCCCCCTACGGCGCCGGCCCCCGCCCGCGCATCGACGGCTGCGGCCGCGCGGAAGCTGCGATCCTCCTGCACAATGTGGAGCACTGGGAAGTCCGGGGCATGGAAGTGACGAACGAGGGCCCCGAGCGCGCCGTACGCCGCATCGGCATATTCGCCCAATTGGTCGACTACGGCACGGCCCGGCACATCATAATCGAGGACAACTATGTGCATGACGTGAACGGCTCCAACGTGAAAAGGGACGGCGAGTGGAACGGCGGCATATTCTGGAAGTCCGACGCCGGCGCCGAAAAACCCTCGCGCTACATCGGCGTGACCGTGCGCAACAACCGGATCGAGCGGTGCGACCGGGTGGGCATCTTCTGCCGGGGGCTGGGCATGCGGGACAATTGGTTCCCCATGCTGGACGTATTGATATACGGGAACGAGCTGCACGACATCGGCGGCGACGGCATTTTGAACATCGGGACCGACGGGTGCGTCGTGGAGCGCAACCGGCTCATCCGTGGCCGCGTGCGCGACGACATGTACTGCGCGGGCATATGGCCGTGGAGCGCCGACAACACGATCATAAAATACAACGAGGTGGCCGGCTACGTCGGCACGAAGGACGGCCAGGGCTACGACTGCGATTTTAACTGCATCGGGACGATACATATCTACAACTACAGCCACGACAACGATGGCGGCTACATGCTCGTCTGCACCGGCAGGGGCAAATACGTCAACCTGCCCAAGATAATGGGCACAAACGGCAGCCGCATCATACGAAACCTATCGGTGAACGATCTGTGCCGGACGTTCCATATCGCCGGGCCCGTCGTCGGGACCCTCCTGTCCGAGAACTGCGTGTATGTGGGCGAGGGCATAGACATACCCTGCATACTCGTCGGCGGTAGCGAGAAAGCCGAAAGCCGCGCCGAAGACACGCTGATCACACGCAACGTTTTCGCCGCCAGGGGTTGCCTCAGCTACGCGCGCACGGGGGAGCGCTTCGAGGACGGCACATACGAGCACATAGACGATCCAGCGATTCCCGGCGTGGTATACATGGGCAACAGCTATCTTGGCAACCACAGAGCCAAGCCCGAAGACCCTGTCCCCTCGTCATCCGGCGGCGTGACCATCGAGCAGTTGGAAGAACTCCTGCTCGACAAAGACGGGCGCGCAAAGCCCGGGCTCACCACCCTGGATAATTACCTCAAGTTCATGGGCTGGCCGAAAAAATAGGGCGGGGGCTAGCTCCAGTCGATGCGCTACGCAGAACCACCACGCAGCGTAGTTCTACTGTAGGACGGGGGCTTGCCCCAGCCGCTATGCTGCATATAAATAAATTCGCTTGGCTAATTTTTTCCTCCCAAGCGACGGGGGCAAGCCCACGCTCAAAAGATTCTAGTATTGCAAATAATATGGAGAATTAACATATACCATTATATTAAACAAATTATATCGTCGATATTGACAATCATTTATAAAATTGATATGGTATATGCATGAAAATATCTACAAAAGCCACAGAGACAACAAGTTCGGTACGAAAACGCTCTACAATGCTGAGGGTGCTACAGCATCGGAATTATTATTTAATGATAGCGCCGGCTCTGCTTGTCATCATATTGTTCAGCTATTTTCCAATGAGCGGACTTCTCCTCGCGTTTAAGCACTATCGCTTCAGGACGGAAAGCGTGTTTGGCGACATGCCGATACTGCGCTTTCTCGGGCAGATCATGAATATGGAATGGGTGGGGGTTAAATGGTTTGAAAACCTATTCTCCAAACCCGATTTTTGGCGCGCTTTGCGCAACACGATAAGCATAAGCGTATGCCGATTGATATTTGAATTCCCCATGCCAATAATCCTCGCCATTCTTATGAACGAGGTGCGTGTCAGCCGCGTCAAGCGGATTTACCAAACAGTGTATACTTTCCCGCATTTTTTAAGTTGGGTGCTGGTTGCCAGTGTATTGCAACAAATCCTCAACACGGACGGTACACTGAACGGCCTCCGGGTTTTGATAGGTCTGGAACCATACAAGTATATGCTGGAGCCTTCGACCATACGCTATGTCATACACTCCACCAGTATATGGAAAGGCATCGGATGGGGTTCCATAATATATATGGCGACCATATCGGGCATCGACCCGACACTGTACGAGTCTGCCGTGGTTGACGGCGCCAATCGCTGGGATCGCATCCGCTTTATCACATTCCCGTCGATAAAGCCGACCATCGTACTTATGTTGATTCTAAACTGCGGCTCCATCCTCAACGCCGGTTTCGATCAAATATTCAACATCATGAAGGATCCTACCCGCTCGAGCCTTGACATATTCGACACGTTTATATATCGCTATGCTTTCCAGCAAAATCAAAATTTTTCGCTTACAATAGCCGCTGGTATGTTCAAATCCGTATCCAACTTCATACTCCTTCTTTCGGCTAACCAAATATCAAAATGGTTGGGCGAAGAAGGGCTGATATAAAGAGGTGCTAACGTGAAAGCGCAAGCAATCAAAAAGAGAAACAGCAGTTTCAAAGGCGTCAACGGTGGGAGCGTGGCGGTGGATGTCGTCATACATACGTTTCTGATAACGTTGGTCTTGATTATGGCTTTCCCTTTTTACAACATGTTGATAATATCGTTCGCCAAATATGCCGATGTCGCCCGGGGCAATCTATATTTATGGCCAAAGTCCATCGAGCTGACAAACTATAAAATAATATTCGCCGACAACAAGCTTGGCGACGCGTTCAAGACAAGCCTTTTCAACGTCCTATTCGGCACCGCCCTGTCAATGACTGTGACGACCATGGCTGGTTATGCTTTTTCGAAAAAGACATTGCCCGGCAGGCGCTGGATTTTGACTATATTCCTCATAACGATGTATTTCAGCGGCGGCTTGATCCCATGGTATTTGGTGCTGCTGGATCTTGGGCTTGTCGACAGCCTGTTTGTCATGACGCTGCCCAGTTGCCTTTCGGTTTTCAACATGGTACTTATGTTTAATTATTTCAAAACCGTGCCGGAATCATTGGAGGAGTCCGCGCGTATCGAAGGAGCGGGAGATTTTAGGATATTGCTTATGATAGTTATACCTGTGTCGCTCCCTGTCGTAGCGACAATAGCATTATTCTACGCCGTAGGTTTTTGGAACGAGTGGTTCACAGCAATGATCACTATACAAAAGAATACACAATATACTCCATTGCAGCTCCTTTTGCGCCGCATCGTCATCGAGGCGACGCTCGACTTGGGCAATGAAATGGCCAATCAGTTCCGGGCGCAAAATATCAATATTTATAAGGTGGGCATGCAAATGGCGTCCGTCACAGTGGCGACAGTACCTATCTTAGTAGTTTATCCTTTTGTGCAGAAATATTTCACGAAAGGCATAATGCTGGGAGCTATAAAAATGTGATGTAAATTAGCGTGAAATATAACAGAAAGGGCAGATCTGTGGCGCGAGGACCATGCTGTTTTCATGACTATTTGTGCGCAGTTTGTGCATGGTCTTTTATATAGATTGCAAAAGCAGGGGATATCGCATTTTCCTTGCTGATCTAGGGTTTGGGCTTGCCTTCATTAGAAAATTTCAATAAATATTAACAGGAGGAATTACAATGGTTCAAAGGAAATGGTTTACATTATTATTAGCGGCTTTGTTGGCGCTCTCATTGGTAGCGTGCGGCGGAGCAGGGCAAACGACCGCGACAACAACGCAGGCGGCGGCCACGACCGCCGCAGCGGCACAAGCAACCACAGCAGCGGCAGCCGCCGAAGCCGAAGGGGACGGCGGCGAGGCGGACGCGGACGATCACATGGTTATCAGCATAGCGGTATGGGACATCGGTAATGCTTTTCCCAATGATGAAGTCGATCCGATGAAGCAAATGTTTTACGATATGTTCAATATCACCATCGACCCTATGGCGATAACATGGGGCGACGCGTCGGAGCGCTACCAGGTTTGGGCGTCGTCCGATTCCATGCCCGATGTGGCTGGCGGTCTGGCTATAGTGGGCAGCGGTCAATATTACCAGTGGATCGAGGACGGCGTCGTTCGTGCGATTCCGGACGATCTCAGTGCCTACCCGCATGTTGAGGGTTTCATGCGGCTAGGGGAGGTAACTGCTTACCAAATGGATGGTAAAGACTATATATTGCCGCGCATGACATACAACGATCCGCGCTACTGGTGCATGGATCGCGGCGTATATTACCGCAAGGACTGGCTGGCAAACGTTGGGTTGGAACTGCCTCAGTCGACGGAGGAATTCATAAACATGCTCATCGCCTTCACCGAACAAGACCCTGACGGCAACGGCGTCAAGGACACGGTAGGGCTCACGACGGCGGATTTTTACTTCTTTTCACAAATTTTTGCGAATTTCGGCCCACATGGGAGCTTCTGGATAAATATGGACGGCCAATGGGTCAATGCCATGGCAGAGCCGGTAAATATAGATTTACTTGACATGATCCGCACCGCTTACAAGGCAGGCGCCGTCGACCCGGACTTTGCCGCCCATGTCGGTTCTGATCCGGCTGACGAGATGTTCGCGTCCGGCCGATCGGGTGTGCATATCCGGCAAATGTCGCCTAAACACGCCAACACCAGACTACGCCAGTGGAAGGACTTCCAATCCGATCTGGACTTTTTCGAATGTGTCGGTTTTTTGCCCATGTGGGACATCCCCGGCAAAGAAATGACAATGTTCGCGGAAAGGGCTTATTGGTCAGAGACATATATCAGTTCCTACGTGGACGATGACAAATGCGCGCGCATCCTCTCAATCTACGACTGGATGTATTCGGATGAGGGGATGAGGTTCATGGCGTTTGGTTTTGAGGGAGAGGATTACGAGTATGACGCCGACGGCCAGATCGTGCGTTTGCTTCCAATGAAAGAATCCGGCAACATGATGGGGCTCAACGAAAAATATCCATTTGCGTCAGGCATGCCTTCGTTGGCGTGTTGGACAGGCGATATGATTCAATACGACGACCCGTCGATCGATCCGCAGATACTAGAGATGTGCATCGCCGAGAGGGATTACAGGCTCGCCAATTGGAAGGTCCCGGCAATCGACTGGGAGGTCGCAGCCATAAATGTCCCAGAAAAGCAGGAGACTACCTACCAGCTCAGCCAGCTCTATAACGTTATAATTATGGATGACTCAGACACACCGACGGCGGATCTGTGGGAGTCTTACATGAAGGTCGAGTTGGAAGCCGGCGGTTATTATCGCATGATCGATGCCGTCAATGCCGCAGCCCGCGAAATGGGAAAATAAAGCAGTAATAACATGAGTGCACGCGATTAGGCAAAATGCGCTTCTCGCTTGGGGTGTCGCGCCCTACGAGGCTGGCGGCGCGATGAGGGCATCGCGCCCTACGAACACATTGGCGGCATCTGTAGGGCGCGATGTCTTCATCGCGCCGCTGCAGGGTATTTAACAAAGTATAGGTTTATAGATGAATTGCAAACGGCTCGAGGCCGCCCCTATTTACATGTACCCGTTGGGGCGGCCTCGGGCTGCGCGCTCTTGTTGGGCATATATTAATGTGTGTAATATGTGCGATGGCATGTAAGGACACACAATGTTTGTCCACGATTTTGACAAACGCATAATTTTCTTTTTTCTATGAAAATATCATCGGTATCTCCCGGGCCGCGCGGCGCGTCGGCATTAGCTTCGCGGCCGCCACGTCGTACAGGTGGCTGTGCGTCAGCTTGATGCCTTCCGCGAAGTCTTCGTAGATGGTGAGGCACACATCCATCACGCCAATGTTCAGGTTCTCCCCGTCGGAGCGCCCCAGCGCGTTCTGGTCCTCCAGGACAAAGAAGTGCGCCCCTACCATGGACGGGTGCGCCGCCGCGTTCTCCACATAATATGCGTATGCCACGCCGCGCTCGAACTGCGACGTCACGCCGCGCAGACCGGTCGCCGGCATGCCCACGTCCAGCGCGCCGAAGTGGAACTCCCCTATCAGGATGGGCCTGTCGATGAACTGCGCGATGCGGTTTATCTCCTCCACAGGGCACATGCGGTAATTGTTTATAGAATATACGTCGAACAGATCCCAGCCCTCGATTACGTCCGGTGAGGAAATGGACGCATACCTCATGCCGACGTTGAGGTGGTTCGGATCGACCTTCCGGCACTCCAGCGCGGGGATTTCCGTATAGCGCCTGATGAGTATCCGCGTGAACTCGACAAGGTCCGCTTTGGCGGCGGCGCTGAAGCCCGCGGCCTCACGTACGGGCTTGCGCGCGTCCTCAAAGCTGCCCCATTCGATGTTCCAAGCCCGGTTGAGCGCCGCTATGTCGCCGCCGTATTTGCCGCTGAGCCAATTTATCAACGCGCCCTTGCTCGCAAGGTCGTGCGGGCAGGCTAAAAGCTGCTCGGCCACGTTCAGATCCTGTATGTACGCCCAGTCCGGCTCGTTGGTCATGAAGTATCCGACCAGGTACGGGTCGTCCTTGTACTGTTCGAGGTGCCGCGCGTACTCGACGGACTTTTGCGTGAACTCGTCCGAGTATACATCGGGGAACGAGCGGAAGATGGTCTTCTCCGTGCGCGGATAGAAAGACATAGGGATGAAGTACGGCATGCGCATGATTTTATACAGTTCCGGGACACTCCAGTTGGCCACTGTGTTGAAGCCCATTTTCATCATGTCGCGCTTGACGATGACCGCATATTTTTGCAACCAGTCGCCGCCGAAGGCTCGGATGAGATTGGCGATCTCGAAGTTTACCGCTTCGGCGTTCGCGCGTCTGTGCGAAAACCTCTCATTGCGCGCGTCGGCGAACACAGGGTCGTCGGCGCCGGGCAGCCAGCTCATGTGCTGCTTCATCGGGTCTATGGGCGTCCACTGGTTCGTCGCGCCCACGCAGTCGGGCCCCACGCTTATGAATGCGTAGCCGTCGGGGTCGACCAGCCACCACCGCTTGCCATCGTGCTTAGTGGCGAACCAGCCGCTGCCATCGGTAAGCTTCTTCGAAGCCAGCCCGCCCCATTTGTTCCAGCCCTCGACGCCCCACTGCGGCGGCTCGGCGCTCGCCTCCTCATAGCGGCGCCTCAGGTTGGCGACCAGCTCATCCACGCTGTGGGTCTTGCCAGGCCAGTCCTTGCCCATCCACTGCCCCATCTCGTCCACGAGGCGCCTGTCCTCGCACGCGAATTCCGGCTCCTTGGAGGACAGCGTGAAATTCTCCAGCGTGAACCCATACGCCGTGGGGCTGTTCCACACGCTGAACGCAAACGAGCCCATGTCCTTGATGTTGAAGCGCGTCGACGCGGAGAGGCCCATTTTCAGCCTGCCAGGCGTACGCGTGATGTGTACGTTCTGCCCGTCGAGCCACGATAGATCGAACCAGATGCGCGTCGTGCATCCGGGCAGCGCGCCAAACACGCAGGTGACATCCGGCGCCTCGCCCATCTGTTTGCCCGTGCGCCAGAACGCCATCATAAAGCGGCCGTTGTGCGGTGCGTTAACGTGGATATCAAAATAGAACCCTTTGTAAGACGACCAGTCCAGGCCGCCGATTGCGCCGTCCGCGCCGGATATGGAAAACGATCCCCGCGTATCGTCCAGCACGACCGCGTCAATCCTGCCCGGCGCCTGCGTACACCGCAAAAAGTCGCGGGGCGCAAAAAGGGTCAAATCAAGTTGCTGCCGCATAGCAAATACCTCCTCATTTAGGGCGCCTCTCAGTGCCGGCTGCCCTTGTTTATGAAAAGATACCATAATATTAGGTGATGGGCAATGCATGCGATATGCATGCGTGGTTGGGGCAATTTATGGATTGTTCCTACAAGGGGCGGTTTTCCAGTTGGTATTGGTGCGGCGTTATGCCGGTGAGTTTACGAAAGACGGTCGCGAAATATTGAGGGCTGTCGTAGCCTATGGTGGCAGATATTTCATTAATGTTGAGCCCGCCCTTTAGCAGCAGCTTTTTGGACTCGTCGATGCGCGCGGCATTGATAAAATCCGATATATTGACCCCTTCCGCGCGCTTGAACATGCGCGATATGTACGAGGGGTTGTAGTACAGCTTGTCCGCGATGGCCGTCAGGGACAGATCGCTGCCCAGGTTGCTTTTTATATATTGTTTAATGCTCCCGGCGATATGCGCCTGGTGGCTATGCCTGACGCTGTCACCGGCTACGAACACAACCGCCCCGCCCGCACCACCCGCGCTAAAGGCTGCGTTTACCGCGCCCACTCCCGTGCCATATAGCAACTGGTTCGGCAGCCGCGCGGCCTTTGCCGGGAGCTCCGCCAACTCGAACATTTCGCTTACGACAAACGACGATTCGATCTCCAGTAGCTCATACAGTGCGGACTGTACGTCCTCAAACATGTCCCTTATGTTGCTCTGCGAGGCCGGGGCGCCGTGCGGCTGCAGAAGCCAGTAAAATATCTCGCCGTCCTCCGTCCATTGCACGCACCGGAATAGATGCGATACATATTTTCGCACAGTGGTCTGTATCTCAAACAGGCACGCGTAGCACGATCTTTTGCCGGTCGGCGTCAGCTTGCCCGCGACCAGCAAAATAGGGCGCGATATGTCTATGCCCAGCTTTAGCTCGTCCATACGCTCCTGGAGCGCCCTGGGCGTAGGGCGCCCCGGCGTCGTACGCCATAGTACCTTGCCGTCGGAAAGGTTTTTCAAAAGCAAGTTTTGCGCGCCCATCATACCCCTGTCTTCGTGCTCATGTTGCAGATCGAGCGTCTTAATATCGGCTTCAATCCTGTCCAACTGCTGCTTGACCGCATTTACAATGACGTCGTCGTCTTCGGTCTTGATTAAATACATGGTTTCGGGGAACTTATGCCGTGTCTGGTACAGATAGTCAAAGTTCTGGTAGCCCGTCAGGATGATCGCGCGGCAAAATGGCCACCGCTTATAGATATGCTCCATGAGTTCAAGGCCGGTCATGCCGGGCATTTTAATGTCGGTCATCACTATGTCGATCTTTGTTTCGGCCAGTATCGCAAGGGCGCCGTCCGCCGTGTAGGACTTATACAGCTCAATGTCAAGGCCAGACTCCAGCGAAAATAGCTCGTAGAGCCAGTCGACCACGTGGCGCTCGTCGTCGACTATCAAAAGTTTTCTCATATTCATGTTTGCGTTCATGTTCATATTCATGCTCATTTTCGCTTCTTTTTCATATTCATGTTCATTTTCGCTTATTTTTCATGTTCATTTTCATATTCATATTTGCTATTTATTCACATCCATGTTTTTTTGTATGATCATCTCCACTGTGAACAGGTCGTTTTTATTGGTGATCTTCAGCCCGCTCCCCCCGCCAAACGTGAGCTGCAGCCTGCGGTGGATATTGATCAGGCCGCTGCACTCCTGCTCCTGTATGTCACGGGCCGTCGCAAGGGCGGATTCCAGCCCCGACAACGCCTCTCCGCTGATATTGCTGCCGTTGTTCATCACAAAAATATGGTACGCCCCGTTCATTATGAGGAACGAGACCTTCAAAAGCCCGTCTTCGACTATGTTGTCCAGCCCATGCAGAAACGCGTTCTCCAGGATGGGCTGTAAAATGAGCTGCGGCACGCGCATGTTCTTCATTTCCGGCAGGACATAGTCAAACTCAATCGACACGCGGCCTTCGAAACGCAACGCCTGTATATCAGCATAGTTTCGCGCATGGTTGATCTCCTCGGCGAACAGCGGCATTTCGTCCTGGCTCTTTGCAATATAGTTAAAATAACCGCCCAGCATCCTCGAAAACTCCCCCGCGTGGGGGTCGTTTTTTCGTATCAGGCGGTGCAGCATAAAGTACGTGTTGTACAAAAAATGCGGGTTGATCTGCGCCTGGAGCTGCTTCAACTCCGCTTGCTGCAGGTATATGGTCTGCCTGTAGGACTGGAGGATAACGGAGTTCAGCTTGTCCACCATCTGGTTGAAGCGGGCGAACAACACGCCAAACTCGTCGCGGTGCGCCCCGGTTATGCGCGATTCCATATCGCCGCTCTCCAGCCGCTTGAAATGCTCCATCAGCACCATCAGCGGCCGGTTCATGTATTTATGCGTCATGTACGCGTACAGGCAGGCGAGGC
>WRLR01000078.1 GCA_009777515.1 Oscillospiraceae bacterium
AGATATTTCAGTTTGCGATGCAAGCCATGTTATCGCGTCAGACACCGACAATATCGAGGGGTCAAGCGTAATTACATGCCGCCCGTCTTTCGCTTCAACAAGCGTCATTCCGTCGTGAATTGCAGGTGCAGCTCCGTTATATTCAACGATAAGAGTTTTGCGTTCCGACGAGCGCTTTTTTAACTCGCCAAGGCTTCCGTCGAGAAGTATTTTACCTTTGCCAATTAGCAAAATCCGTTCGGTAAGCGCCTCGATGTCTTGCATATCATGAGTGGTAAGGATAACCGTAGTGCCACGCTCGGCGTTTAGCTTCTTTATGAATTGCCGGACAGCGATTTTTGATACTGCGTCAAGCCCGATTGTCGGCTCGTCGAGGAACAAAGTTTTTGGGTTATGCAGGAGCGACGCGGCGATTTCACAGCGCATGCGCTGGCCGAGGCTCAAGCTTCGTGCCGGAGTTTTCAAAATCTCACTCAAGTCGAGCAGTTCTGTCAATTCGTCCAGATTATATTTGAATTGCTTGGGTGCAACCCGATAAATATCGCGGATCAGCTCGAAGCTGTCGATAACCGGAACATCCCACCAAAGCTGGCTCCTTTGACCGAAAACGACGCCGATTTCGCGGACATGAGCGATACGCTCCCGCCAAGGAGTCCTCCCGTCAATATCGCACATACCGCTATCCGGCGTCAAAATGCCGCACATGATTTTAATTGTTGTACTCTTCCCCGCCCCATTCGGGCCTATATAGCCGACCATTTCGCCGTCCCCGATGGTAAAACTGACTTCATTAAGGGCATGGATATGTTCGTATTCGCGCGAAAAAAGCGCCTTGACAGCGCGACCGAACCCTGCCTGCCGCTTAGCGACGCGGAAAGTTTTATTTATATTTTGCAGCGTAATCATCAGCCTATCCCCCAAACGCTGTGATTGTACCACAATCAGTGTGGCAGCACAACGAAAGGCAAGAAACAACACACGGCTATTTCCCGCTATTTCCCGCTATTTCCCGAAGCCTATTTCATGAAGGAACAATTTGGCAAGTGGATTAGGAATTACCTGGAACTTGGCTCCGATATAACATTGGACAATGTTGAAGCATTGCTCGGCGCTCTGGATAAATGCCGTAAATATAAATGAAGAACCGGCGACAGCATTGATGACTTCATTGCTTACAATTATTATGGAAAATAAATACACTTTCGCTCATCGCAAAAGTGTATTTACATTATAGCGGAGAAGCGGGGATTCGAACCCCGGCTAGAGTTGCCCCTACTAACGGTTTAGCAAACCGTCCCCTTCAGCCAACTTGGGTACTTCTCCAAAAATCCATTTCATTTATCTATGTCGAATTATATACCATCGCACCAGCGTTGGCAAGTAGGGACGACCGCCCTCGGTCGTCCGTTCCAGTATAAACCCTATACGTTTACGTTACGTTTACGTAATCATATGTAATTAGTATATATTCGCATGCAGGAAGCTGAAAATCACAAATAGCCTTTCGCGCAGAGCAGCTCCGCTGTCAGTACGCTGCCGCCTGCGGCGCCGCGCACGGTGTTGTGCGACAGGCAGATAAACTTGACGTCGTACTGGCTGTCCTCGCGCAGCCTGCCGATTGACACAGCCATGGCATTCTCCAGGTCGCGCTCGAGGCGCGTCTGGGGGCGGTCCGGCTCTTCAAAATAATGTAAAAACTTCTTGGGCGCGCTCGGCAGCCCCAGCCGCTGCGGCTCGCCAACGAAAGCGTTCCAGCGCTCCTTAATCTCTTCTATCGCAATTTTCTTATCAAACCTGGCGAACACTGCGGCTAGGTGGCCGTCGGTGACCGGGACGCGGACGCATTGCGTGGTGATGTTCGGCGATGCCGCATTGACAATCGCCCCGCCTGTAACACTGCCCCATATTTTTAGCGGCTCAATCTCGCTCTTTTCTTCTTCGCCGCCGATATACGGAATCACGTTGTCGACCATCTCCGGCCATGTGGCGAACGTCTTTCCGGCGCCGGATATCGCCTGGTACGTGCAGACCAGCACGTCCGTGACGCCGCAGTCCATCAACGGGTGCAGGGCGGGCACGTAGCTTTGCAGCGAACAGTTGGACTTGACTGCGATGAAGCCGCGCGCCGTTCCGAGCCGCCTGCGCTGCGCGTCGATTACCTGCGCGTGCTCGGGGTTTATTTCCGGGATAATCATCGGCACGTCGGGCGCCGACCTGCAGGCGCCGTTGCTCGATATGACGGGGCATTCGAGCTTGGCATATTTTTCTTCCAACGCCAAAATTTCCGCTTTGGGCATATCCACGGCGCAGAATACAAAATCCACTTCCGATGCGATTTTTTCCGCATCCGCGTCAGCGTCCAGTACAACAGTATCGCCTATGACGCCGGGTATCGCGGTCGGCATCCCCCAGCGGCTTTCCATCAGATCCTTATACAGCTTCCCCGCAGAACGCGGCGAGGCGGCAAGCACTTTGGCGCTAAACCACGGATGATTGTCAAGGCACGAAACAAACCGCTGCCCAACCATTCCGGTCGCGCCGATGATCCCCACATTGTATCTTTTCATACCGATCGCGCCGGAAAACCTGTCCCGGCATCCTCCTCTCCACTGCATATATAGATAGTTACATTAATAAGCCAATAAGATTGGATTTAATAATTACACATTAATTAGCTTGGATTTATATGTTCGTAATTTAATATATACAAAAGCGGGCGCAAACAGCGCGCCTGCTCATTGTCATTGTAATGTACCCATTATCTGTTTATAATATGGTAGAAATAATAATCACCAATACCTGTACTTGTACCTGTACCTGTACCTGTACTTGCGCCCCTACGCTAATATATCTTTGTTAGCGAAGTGCTGTATAGTATAACATCTGCTATGCCTGCGCGTCAAGGCGCAGTGGCCGTATTGCAGTACTGCATATAACTGTATAACTGTATAACTGTATATGTAATACGTATGAATTACGCTAGGCGATTGTAAAAGTCGCGGACGCACAATGTGCGTCCCTACATATGGTCAATCAATATTCCACATATACAAAATGTTGTAGGGGCGAACAGTGTTCGCCCGTAAAATACCGACTTTAATAATCGTCTAATGAATTACGCAAGAAGGAGGCAATATATGATAGACCGTTTGCGGTTTTTTGATGAGCGGGACTGGTTCTTGGAAAAACGGTTCGGCATGTTCATCCATTGGGGGATATACAGCATCCCGGCGTGGCAGGAACAGGTCTTGTGGAGGGGGCGGATGCCCCGCAAGGATTACGAACCGCTGATGCACCGGTTCAACCCTGTTAAATTTGACCCGGACCAGTGGATCGACGCCATGGACATGGCGGGCATGGAGTACATGTGCTTTACGTCCAAGCACCACGACGGTTTTTGCATGTGGGACACGAAATACTCGGACTACAATATAATGAACACGCCGTATGGCAAGGACGTCGTGGCGATGCTGTCAGACGCATGCCGGCGCCGGGGCAAGGGCTTCGGCTTCTACTACTCCATACCGGACTGGCACCACAAAAACTACCCGGCTCAGGGCCGGCATCACGAAATGATGGGCCCCAGGGCAGGCGACGAGCCGGACATCCGAAAATACGCCGCATACATGGAAAACCAGGTCAGGGAGCTTTTGACGCAATACGGGGTAATCAACCAACTGTTTTGGGACGTCAACGTCCTGGGCTATAATAACACGGCTTTCAACGACGAGATGCGCGCGCTGCAGCCGTCCATGCTGATCAACGACCGGGGGCCGGACAATTGGGATTTCACGACGCCGGAGCGGCACGTGCCCGAAGGCATGGAATTTTCGCGTCTTACGGAAGCCGTGCAGTCGCTGGGGCGCGAGAGCTGGGGGCACCGAGCGAACGAGGATTACTACAGCCACTTGCACTTGATGCAGAGCATGGACCGGGTAATGGCAATGGGCGGGAACTACCTTCTAAACGTCGGGCCGATGGCGGACGGGACATTCGACGGGCGCGATCTCGATTCGCTGAAGGCGATAGGCCAATGGTACGCGAAAGTAAAGGAATCGTTCGAGGGCGCCGTGCCGGCGACGACCCTCATCACGCAGTTTACAGGCGATATGCGCGATCCCGTCCTACTGACGAGGCGCGGCAACACGATATATGTGCATCTGTACCAAGGCGCGGCGGCGGACGGCATCACGCTCAAGCCTTTCGACACGCTGCCCCAGCGGGCCACCCTCTTGAACACGGGCGAAGCCTTGGCGTGCAGCGTCGATATGATGCCTTTCTTCCACCGCGACCGGACGCCATATCTTCACATAACGAACATACCGGTTAACCGGCTTGCAGGCGAAGTTCCGATCATCAAGCTGGAATACGACGACGCATGGGCCAGGTGAGATGACATTGGCGTTATAAAGGAAAAGAAAAAAGAAAAATGGAAAGCGGGTGAAGGGAATCGAACCCTCACAATCAGCTTGGAAGGCTGATGTTCTACCATTGAACTACACCCGCAGGGCTATTTAAAGGCTACCTATCAGTATATGTCAACGCACAGATGCTGTCAAGAAATGAACGGCGCTAGGGGGTCGGTGACGGAGGCCGGGGAGAGCGGTAGCGCGAACATCGCCCATCGATAGTTTGAACGAATAAACACTTACAAGGTAGAGGTTTAAGGTAGAAGTTTCATGAAGGTATTGCATTTAATTGGCGGTGGCGATGTGGGCGGGGCTAAGACCCATGTGCTCTCACTTGTCAAGGGGCTGGGGCGATATATTGGCGTGAAAATCGTCAGCCTGCGCCCCGGCATGTTCGCGGACGAGGCGGTGGAGCTGGGGATTGACATAGAAGTGGTCAAATCCGGCAACATCATAAAAGACATCCGGCGCGTCGCGGCGATCGCCCGGGACGGATACCAGATAATCCATTCGCACGGCGCCAAAGCCAACATGATCGCTATAGCCGTCAAAGCCATCGTCAAGCTGCCGACCGTGACGACGGTGCATAGCGACTACAAGCTGGATTATATGCACAGCTTCGTCAAGCGCTTGAGCTTCGGGACGATCAACACCATCGCCCTGCGCTTCATCGACAACTATATCGGCATTTCCGACAATTTCGCGGAAATGCTTATTTCGCGAGGCTTTTTGCCGGATAGAATATCCGCGCTGTACCACGGGATGGATTTTGATACGCCGCCCAAAGAGTACTCTAGGGAGCAGTTCCTCTCCGAATTCGGGCTCCCAGTCAAGAGCAGCGACATCATCGTCGGCATAGCGGCGCGGCTCTACCCCGTCAAAGGCCTGGAAACGCTGGTGCGGGCGGCGGAGCTTGTAAAAAAGCGGTCGCCCGGCGTCAGGTTCATTATTGGCGGCGACGGGGTGGACCGGAGCCTGCTCGAAGGGATGAGCAGGGATCTAGGCCTTGCTGACACAGTGTTTTTCGTCGGCTGGCTCTCCGACCCGTACCGCTTGATGAGCATCGTGGACATCAGCGTGCTGACATCGGTCAGCGAAAGCTTCCCATACTCCATCCTGGAGGGCGCGCGTTTCGCCAAAGCGACTATCAGCACGCGCGTCGGCGGCATACCTGATCTCATCCGCGACAATGAGGAAGGCCTTCTGCTGGAGGCGGGCGACCACGCGCGCCTGGCTGAGCACATTCTCACGCTCGCAGGCGACGCCGCTCTGCGCGAGAAGCTCGGCATGAACCTGCAGTCGCGCGTCATGGAAAAATATTCGCTGCGCGTGATGTGCGAAACCCAGATAGGCATTTATAATAAAGTAATGCAAAATATGCAGCATGGCAAAAACGCGCACGATATGATCATATCGGGATATTATGGCTTCGACAACATCGGCGACGACGCGATGCTCATGGGCATCATCGATAGCGTGCGAAAATACCGACCAGGCACAAGGCTCGCCATCCTCAGCAAGGCGCCGACGCGGACCGCGCTCAATTACCGCGTCAACACTTACAACAGGCTCAACCTGTTCAAGGCTATACGCCTGATGCGCCACGCGCGGCTGTTCATCCACGGCGGCGGCAACCTCATTCAAGACAGCACGAGCACGCGCTCATTGTTTTTTTATCTGACCGTCACGCTGCTCGCAAAAATGATGCATGTGCGCGTGATGTTTTTTGGCAACGGGTTCGGCCCGCTGACGAAACCGTTCAACCGCCGCGTCAGCGGGCGGGTTTTGAATCGCGCGGATATCATCACCGTGCGCGAGAAACTTTCGCTTGGGGAGCTGGGCGCCCTCGCGGTCACAAAGCCTTCAATCAGCCTGACAGCCGACCCTGCGCTGTTGGTGTCGGATGCCGCGCCCAAGCAGGACATCGACGAAATCATGTCAGGCGAGGGCATCCCGCAAGGGCGGCGTTATATCGGGTTTTCCGTGCGAGACAACATAATCGCCGCAAAGGCAACGCGCGACCTGCACGCGGACGGCGTGGACTACCTGCGCGCCATAGCAAAGGCCGCCGACGAATTTTGCCTGCGCCACGACGTTCTGCCGGTTTTTTTGCCCACGGAATATCCGCGCGACGTGCGGCAGATTGAAAAAGTTCTAAAAATGATGAAGACGAGCGGGTATGTCATCAGGCAGAGATACACAGTGCCGCAGACATTGGGGATTGTCGCAAAGATGGACATGATGGTCGCCATGAGGCTCCATGCCTTGATTTTCGCAGCCAACATGGGAGTGCCTGTCGTCAGCATAGAATACCAGCCCAAAATAGAAGGGTTCATTAATTATATAGGCCAGCCTTCGGCCGGAAGAATGGAGAGCTTGGAATATGAATCGCTTCTATCGCTGATGGAAAGCGTATGGGGCGATCGGACGGCAATACGCGAACGCTTGAAAATCACTATGGACGAGCTTAGAAAAAAAGCATTCGACAATGTCATCATAGCGGCGGAACTGCTGGACGGGGCGACATTGGCGGGGAACGGCGAAAAACACGAGACGGTGGAAAGCGAGCGATATAAATGAAGCTGGAGGATCAAAAAAGCCGGACACGGTTAAACATAACGAATATCGGCATCGACCCGGTCGACGTAGAAGGCGCCGCGCAAATTGTGGCGGAGCTGGTCGGGCGAGGGGCGGAAAGCAAAAGCATAATTAACGGCGGGCATGTTGCCGCATATGCATGCACGCCCAACGCGGAGCATATGATGGACGCCCAAAACGACGCCTTGTTTATGCGCATCCTCAACGAAGCCGACCTTGTGCTCCCAGACGGCGCGGGCGTCGTGCTGGCGGCGCGCCTGCTCGGATACGGCAAAATAACCCGCGCACCAGGCTTCGATTTGTCAAAAACGCTCGTGGCTAATCCGGACAAATACCCGTTTACATTCTATTTTTTGGGCGGCAAACCGGGCATAGCCGAAAAAGCCGCCGCCAACATCATGAATGAATATCCGGCCACTAAAGTCGTCGGTTGGCGCGACGGTTATTTTACAGCCGACGAAGAGCCCAACGTCGTCGAAGACATCAACAGAACTAGTCCCGACATTCTCTATGTCGCGCTCGGGGCGCCCAAAGCTGAGAAGTTAATATACAGGAACCGCGACAAATTAAATGTGTCCGTATGCATTGGCGTCGGCGGCACGCTCGACACGTTCGCGGGCGAAACCAAACTGGCCCCTCCCTTCTTCCGTGCGCACGGTCTGGAATGGCTCTACCGGCTCTCGCGCGAGCCATGGCGCGCCAAAAGGATGCTGAAGCTACCCAAATATGTGATATACACAATCCGATGGAAGCTAGCCGGCCGCCCTGCCCTAAACACCCAAACAAAACCTTAACTAATTATTATTTTATAGTTCGAACAAATATCCACGCCCATTTATTAGAACGCCCATTTAATAGAATGCCCGTTTATTAGAACCCGACTCGCGGGATACGCTGTATGCTCGGATGCGGCATTGTGCGTTTACCATCCGCCAGCGCGTATACATCCGTGTTGACAGCCCTGACCTCATCCACAAAATCCTCATATATATTTTGGCACACGTCCACACAGCCAATTTGCATATTTTCACCGTCCCAGCGCCCCAGCAACGCTTGGTCGTTTAGAATGAAGTAATGGGCGCCCAATAAATACAGGCAGTTAAGACCGCGCTCATAGTACACGCGGTAAGCAAGGCCGCGATCCCTTTGCGTCAGCCCGCCGTTTTGCCCTGTGGAGAACATGCCGACATCCATCGCGCCAAAGTGGAACTCGCCCACCATCACAGGCATGTTCGTCAACTCACCCGCTTCAAGCGCCGCGTTATACGGGTCGTCCTGATAGCAGTTGATAGTGAAGACGTCGAAATATTCCGCACCTTCCGTCAGCATAGGATATGTGATGAATGCATAGCGCATACCTAGGTTCATATGATACGGGTCAACAGCTTTGCATTCGACGGACGGCACGCCAACATATTTGCGGATTAGCTCCTTGCTAAAATCCTCGGCGTCGGCGTAAGCCTGCGGCGAATACGACGCGACGGCCTCCTGCGGCTGCTCCAGATCCTCAAATGTATTGTACTCTTTGGCCCATGCGCTGTTTAGCGCACCAATGCAGCCATACTTTTCTTTAAGCCTGCCGATAAACTCCGTTTTGCAAGCGGTCATATGGGGGGTCTCCAGCACTTTTTCGGCAATAAGCAACCCTCTCACAAAAGCCCACTGCGGTTCGTTACGCAAAAAGTAACCTATCATGTTTGCGTCGCCCTCAAACTCCTTTAACTGTGCCGCAAACAATTTCGACTTTTCTTTGTATTCGTCGCTGAACACATCCGGAAAGTCCCTGAATATTTTAGCATCCGTTTCGGGAAAATTGGCCAGCGGCCACACATATGGCATTTTTGAATAACGGATGAACTCCAAATCGCTCCAATTGCCGATAGTATTGTAACCCCAATTTATCAAACGGTTATGCGTCAGCTTCATCCACTGCTTTTTCCAGTCGGCGCCAAACACGCGCATTAAATTATATATCGCGTGGTGCATGTTTAGCGAATCTGCTTGATTGTATTGACCCGTGCTGTATACTTCGGCGTACTGCCGCCTGTCCGGCAGCTCGTCGAACAGCTCTTCCAACCCGTTTAAATACGAGTTTTCCTCCGCTCTAGCGCAATCGAGGCCCACCGATATAAACCTGTACCCGTCGGGGTCGGCCAGATACCATCGCTTGCCGTCATAATGCACGCGAAAATACCCGGTCGCCTCCCACTTTACCGACAAATCCCCGCCATACGCGCTGCGCCCCGCAAAAACGGGTTCGTCCACGCATGCGGACAACTCCTTTTTTAGCCGCGCGGACATTTCGTCAAGCGATTTTGTCTTGCCTTTCCACTCATAATGCTTGTACTGGCCCAGGCTGTCGACCAGCTTGCCCGGCTCAAATGTGATGGTCGGATTGCTTTTATGCAGCGAGACGCCGTGGATCATCACATCCTGCGCGCAGTAGTTATCATGCAGGCTAATTGACAACATCGTTGCGCAGGAAGCATCCATGCCCCTGCCCACGACGCCCATTTTTAAGCATCCCACTGAGCGCTCCAAATGCATACGCTGGGAGTCAAGCGCTTTTAAATCAATGAGCAGTTGTGTGCGGCATTCGGGCAGAGCGCCTAAATGAATCCCGCCGGAGCGGCCTATGCGGTAGTCGGGGTATTCGAAAAATTCCACAAATACGGACAAATCGTGGCGCGCAAGCAGCCCCGTCACATCAAGGACGACATAGTTTACGCCTGTCCAGTCGGCGCCGCCGATGCACATGCACGCGCCCGTCAGGACGATGGCGCCACCGGACGGCGGGAAAGAAGCCAGCAGCCCCTCGGGGGTTTCTTTATAGGAAGCGCCGCCAATCCAGTCGGCTTTTGTAAGATCGAGCATTGTACTGTTTGACATGTTAGATTATATCTCCTTTATTTTCGGCGGGCCGCCAGATAGCCCCAGTTATAAGCGTTTGGCCCGATGGATGTTTGAACAGTGTACTCGCACTGGCAGGGCAGGCGGTATACATCAAGGTAGCTCTCCGTCGACGGCCATGCGTATGCGCCCGGCATAAACGCATCCTGGCGTAGGAAGCGGACCATCTCATAGTTACTGGCGTTGAGGTTATGCGGTCCGAAAACGGTTATGCCGTCGGGTATGGGCTGCCCGGTAATCCGGCTGTCGTGATGAAGAATATTCATAGGCCATTTGTGACCAACGCCCGTTGTATAGCATAGATTGTCAGGATTCGCGCCGCAGGCAAACTGGCACGCGTCAACGGCGCCCGCCAAAAAGCGCGCATCGTTTGTGATATAGTGCGCGCGGCACAACTCTGTCATATGCGGTATTGTGTAAAAACTTGAGTACGGCCCGGTCCGGATTGTGCCGATGTCCGGCGTGGGTAAGCGGTACGGCGTCTTTTTGGCAAAATCCAGCGCTCTTCCCGCCGCGCCGACTATCTGCGCAGCGCACGAAACACGGGTTTGCGCATCTCCCATATTCGGCGGGAGCGTTGAGTATATGAAAGCGGCTTGATAGCTTTTATCCTGCCTCAAACTGCGGTACAGGCTGTCATAACAGGCGTCGCCCGTAAGCCGGTACATATCGGCTGCCGCCAGCTCCCTGGCATTTCGGGCGCCAGCGATGGCGCGTCCTGTCCATTTATGCTCATCTTTTTTTGCCCTTTGGTAATCTTCCTCCGCCCAGCGCATCGCGCGTATAGCACTCTCCTCATAAACCATAGCATACGCCGATCCCGTCACGCGCAAAGCGACGGCGGCCCGCGCCGCTGCGGACGCATAAAAATGGCTGGACCAAAAATCCGGCGCGTAAGCGAACGCCGTCCACGAATCCTGCCAACCACATTGACCAAGCACGGGATGCTCTTCCGCTTCTATGCCCCCGCGAATGCCGCCTTCAACGGTTTGAAGCCTGCGGTAAAAATCAATATTCCACAAACACTCGCTGATGATATCCGGCACAGCATCTCCCGATTCTGGTATATTGAGGCCGATGCCGCCGTATACGTCCGGAAACATAAGGTATAGTTCAAGAAGCAGCTGCGACGCGTTCAAGTGCTGTATCCGCCTGTCCCAGTCGCAAGCGTCAAAATATCCGCCCCAAGCATCGTCCACCACCTCGTCGGTTCTGCCTTTGACGAGGTTTCCAAAATTGTCCGTATCGGTCCCATAGCAGTTTAGCCCATTGCCGCTCATAAAAAGCGAGCAGGTCGACTGATATACAACGCGGCCGTCGTCAGGGTGGTAGACGCGCGGGCGGGTGAAAACAGAATACGGCGGGCCACTCTCAATGCCGCTGCGGTGGTGGTAAAGCCCTTTAATCGACACCTTAAAACCGTCCATCCACGCATTTTCGCGGATGGAAAACACATGGCTCACGCCTATGCCCGGAACATGCACCTTGTAATCACCGGAGTCGCTAAGTGCGGAAAAATCCATTTCGTAGATGGGTGCGCACGCGATAACGGAGTCGCCCAAAGCGCCGTATCCAACAGCGCCGCCGTCGTTTTGAAGACGCGCGTCGCCCTCAAACGCCGTCCTCCCAGTTTTTGCGTCGATGATCATAAAACGCGCGCCGCCCGTGTACATGACGCCGCCTCCCAGCCCCATCCATTGTGAGAGATAGGCCCGCTTTGCGGGGTCGTCCGGCCGAAATCCAACCTGCGAAACATTGATAGCGTCTGATCGACCTTCTAAGGGGAGATGGGTATACAGCGCCCCGTCGCACGATAAACCAAGCGGAGCGAAGTCCATCCTGTATTGCGCCCCGTCATTGAGCGGCTCTTGTAAGACTAGGTATATGACATGCTCATAGCAAACTTCCTGAGTAATGTCGGCAAGCCCGTTCGGCTTCATTTTTCTATAGACAGTCATCGGATGAGCGCCGTTAATCAAATAGCTCGAACACTCATCGGCCTTGTCGCGGCGCAATGGAAGCCCCTCGCGCTTTTCCAGCAGGAAACGTTTATCGCCAAGATAATCTTTAACATGTATACCGACCTTTTCGCCGTCCTTCATGATCCATACCAAGTGCGGCCAATACAGTGAGTACGGCGGGGTTGCGTCTTGGAGCAACAGCGTTTCGCCGGGCATGGGTTCATAAGGTATTTGGGTTCCCCCTGTGACAATATACTCCTGAACGGTGATTGAGAGGATACTGGGAGAAACAGCGCTGATATGCTTGATTGCCGGGATAAGCGGGTCGTTTTTCGGTTTTTGCAATTGATATGGCATGGGGCGCTCCTTTCGGATTCGGAGGCCAATGGCCGCTCTTACGAGATTCGGGGGTACATGCGGACGGCCAATGGCCTCCCCTGCGAGGCGCTTTATATTATTGATTCGCCACGCATAAACTTTGACATAAAGTTAACTGTAAAAAGCAGTGTTATGCTGACGATACTCTTCATGATGCTGATAGCCGTGGCAAGTGAATAGCTGCCCTGCCCCAGCCCTAAGTTGTAGACGAACAGGTCGAGTACCTGTATCCTTTCCATATTAAACGGATTTCCGAATAAAAAGTATTGCTCAAAACCATTGTTAAGAAAATTTGCGATATTGAGCAGCAGCAGCACGAAATACGTGGGCAAGAGGCCCGGGATTATAATATGAAATATTACCTGAAAGCGCCCCGCACCATCGACATAGGCCGCCTCATACAATTCTTGATCTAAACCCGACAGGGCGGCGATATATATTATGGCCGACCAGCCGAGGCCCTTCCATGTGTTCCACAACCACATGGTTATCCAAACATTGTTCTCCTGCTGTAAAAACAGGAACGGTTTACTCAATATGCCCAACTGAATGAGGATATTGTTGACGATACCCGTGCTGTTGAACATGAAGAACGCCATAGAATACACAAGCACCCAACTGATAAAATTCGGTAATGTCGTCAGCGTTTGAACCATGCGTTTGTAGGGCCTGCAGTTGATTTCCGAAAGCAGGATCGCAAAGGCCATGGGCAGCCAGGAAAATAGAATGCCAAGGCCGCTCATTGCGAATGTGTTAGTCAGCACGCCAAAAATCTGCTCGCGCCGCCCTGCATTGGAAAACAAAATTTGAAACCACTGCAGCCCTACAAATGGTGTGTTGAACAGTTGGTGCGGCGGACGGTAGTCATACAGCGCATACAGCCATCCGTGCAAAGGATAGTATGAAAACAGAAAAACAGTAAACAGCAGCGGCGAGATGATGATGAACATCACGATCCCTTGTTTTTGCTTCGCGCTTAACGGCTTTCGTTGTTTTTTCCTTTCAATCGCGCCCGAACTCATAAATTTGACCATGCCTTTCTGTGCGTTCCGTTCATTACAAATCAACGCTTGGCCGTTTATTGCAACGCCTTGACCAGCGGGCCGATAGCTTCTTTTCTCATTGCAAAGATGGTCTCGTCATAGGCCATTAACTCCTGGAAGCCGAAGTCGTCAAGCCTGCCTTTCATATCCGCCCATATCGAGTCGAACTCCTCATCGGTTTCGGCGTAAATCATGCGCCATGTGGCGTTTTGCACCTGCGTTGTTATCTGCGCACGGATTGTCTGAATATCGGAAGGATCGGACGGTGAAGCAAAGTCGTTGCCGGGCGTTACGGACATCTTGCCGGTCTTTCTTAGATAGTCAAGCGGACCTTCGGCGTCGAACATTTCTCTCCATTTGATGTTGTACTCATTGTCGTTGCTAGCTATGGTGGACGGCCAGAGGTTAGAGTTCCTAGAATAGCCGTTTAGCAAGTCGACATTATCGTTGCCGTGCACCAGCTCAAAATTGAGCCTCTGCCCGCCGTCTCTCCAACTGCCGCCGCCAAGATGCTCCGGCGCGCGTTTGTCGGGGTCTGGGTCGAGCGCAAATTGGGTGAGTACCGGGGCGCCGTCAACCATTTCGTATGTTAAGCCTTCAATAAGGCCCGCCCATATGAGGCGGCCTTCGTCCGAGGCTACCCAGTCGTAGAACTCCAATATGCGTTCGGGGTACTTCGCTTCCTTGCCTATAGCGTAATATGTGCCTTCAAGTCCAAAGGGGCTGTAGCCCCCGGCGTGCGGGCTCATCGTTTCCAACGGAACCATTGCGAACGGCGGGCGCTCGTCTAGGTTGATGCGGTTAAACACCGATGTTGCAAGGAAGTTAAACCATGCATATGCCACGCGCTGCTCTACTTGGGTCTTGGCTACGAGGGTGTCCCAGTTTTGCGTGGCGGAGTCGATATCCACGATCCCTCTGCGAAAAGCCGTGTTGTAGCGTTTGATCATCTTGTAATAAGGGCTGTCGTCATCGAGCATGTTCACCGGGTTCTCGTGATCGGGCGTTGCGTTCCAGATATAACCCGCGCCCCCGCTGTAACCCTCAACGCCTGTCAACATGGTGGCTACGCAGTGAACCAAGGCGTAATCCCAATCGGGGAACAACGAAAATCCCCATGTCTGCTGTCCGTCGGCATTAGTCGGGTGCGCTTCGACCATTTCGGCAACCACTTCAAACAGGTGGTCTATGTCGTTTATTTTTGGCGCCCCGATGTCCAGATACCAATCATAGCGCATGAACGGCGCGTTCTCCACATCAATACCGTTGCCAGCCGGTTCGTCCATAGGCAGGCTGGAAACCCTGCCCGGCAGCACCATGATCGCATCCGGATCATAGTTCTTGGCAAATGTCTCGTAGGCGGTGCTGAGTTTTAAAAGATTCGGGTAATTGGGCAGATAGGGCGTCAAATCCAGCAAAAAGCCCTCGTTTGCGCAATCGATCATCGGCGCGGTCCTCTGGATGATGGATTCGCCCAGCGCGCCTGCCGCCGTTCGCGTCTGATATAGCGTTTCGCCCGTACCCGCGACTATCGGCGATATGATGTTGATCTCGATGTTGAACAGCTCTTTGATGATTTGGCCATAATAACCGCCTTGTATGCCCATATAGTTGGCATACGAATTGAACTGCTCGAACGAGTAGAACTCCCTTTCGGCGGGCTCTTCCGCCGCCGCCGCAGTGGTGGCTTCGGGCGCCGCTGTAGTTGCCGCCGCCGCTGTCGTCGCTGCCGCTGCTGTGGTTGCCGCCGCCGCCGTCGTCGCTTCAGGCGCCGTTGTGCCGCATGCCGCCAGCATTACTAAAACCAACAGCAAAGCGGTTACTGATAAAAATTTCCTTTTTTGCATGTCACCATTTCCTCCTGATTAAATAATATTGTTACGCCAGGGTGTCGCACCCCGCGTTTACATTTATATACCGATTTATGGGCGGGCGTTTTGCGCAGTGGAAACCCGCTCCGTGGAAACCTGCTCCATTGTGCATTGTGTATTGTGTATTGTGTATTGTGCATTTTGTATTGCGCATTGTGTATTGCGCATTGTGTATTTTGTATTGCGCATTGTGCATTGTGCATTTTGCTTTGTGAATTGTCTTTTCACCCTTTCACCGCCCCTATCATAATACCCTTTACTATAAAACGTTGGAAGTAGGGGTATACCAGTAAAATAGGCGTGACCACAACTACAGATACGGTCATTTGGACAGAGGTAGGCGTCTGCTTGGTTGCGGCTGATATGATTTCCTCACCTATATCGCCGCTTTGCGCTTGGATCAGCATGGCCAGCGATCGTGCCTCGTTCAAGTAGCGATACAGCGTGAATTGTAGTGTGTACAGCGCATTGTCCGTCATCAACAGCAGTGTATCCTGAAAGGCGTTCCACTGGCCAACTGCGGCAAAGATCGCCACCGTAGCAATAATGGGCATACATATTGGCATAACTATCTGAGCGTAAACCCGAAGTATTCCTGCGCCGTCAATCTCCGCCGCCTCCTGCAGCTCAACAGGCGTGCTCTCGATGTATGTCTTTATCAATATGATGTTGAAAGGCTGTATCATCGAAGGCAGCACATACGCCAAGAAGCTGTTGGTCAGGCCGAGGCTGCGCATCGTAAGGAACCAAGGGATCATGCCCGCGCTAAAATACATCGTTGCAACGACAAAGCGGTACCAAAATTTGCGCCCCCACATTTGCCTCTGCGTGAACATAAAGCCCAGCAATGACGATGCTATAATCGTCATCGATGTGCCAAGGATTGTGCGGGAGAGCGATATAAACGCCGAATTTGCCAGGTTTGGCAGCTTTATGACGTCAAGATAGTTTCTGCCATGGATGCCGACCGGATAAAACATTATCATCCCTCTGGCGCTGATATCGTTGGCGCTGATGCTGTTGATAATGAGGTAGTAAAAAGGAAAAACGCACACGAACGTGAATAATGCGTACAGCACATAGACAAATACTATAAATATATGCTCTGTGACACTTTTTTCTTTACCGGCTATCGATAATGTAGACATAGTTACCGCCTTATATCATCTAGATCAAATGGCTGTCCGATCGCTATTGTCTTATAGGCGACGCGATCACCATAATTAATTTCGAGATTGAACGCCGCCTTGTCTATGTCGCTATCATACTTTAGTGCAACCGCGCACCCGTTCTCTTCCCACTTATGGTATCTGCGTACAGACTCGATGTTGAATGCTTCAAGAAGCGCACCCGAACGCTCGACGGCGATTGAATACCTCTCGGCCAATGAATTTTCGTCTATAAGGCTGCCGTCGGAAAAATTCTTGTCTGATGCGAACACAATGGCGCGATTACAACTGCCTATTATGTTATTTTTGGCTTCATGCCCAGAACCTATCGCCCCGTGTCCGTTACATAGGCGGTCAATCGATCCGAGTGCGCAGTGTATCCCGTCGCCCTCCGCCTCAAAGATCACATTAGAGTCAATCAGCGTGTTGTCACCGTCGCATGTGAACACACCGTGTCCGCCGTCTGTCTTGTGCTCAAGGTTTGGGCCGTAGCGGTATGTCCTGCTACCGATTATTACATTATGGTCAACACGATTGGCGACATCTGACGATTCTACGAATATAGCCCCGTGGGCGGCTTTTAGGGTATTGAAAATGAAGTTATAGCAGACACGTTCGTTCCTGTTGGCAAAATCGGTCCAAATCCCATCGCCGTACACTGTGTCGATAATGGTGTTAAACCGTATCAACCCGCTCCTGACAAGATGTACTTTAATGGCGGCTGACTCCCAGTTGAACTGGATATCATGCCAGCAGTTGCCGACTAATGTATTGCGCTCGATCAGTATGCTCTCATTTGCCATAGGCCCGCCCGGGAGGCCCGCGATCCCGCATATGCCACAGTTGCTGACATGGTTGCCGCGCACTATTGTACCACCCGAAATCCAATCCTTGCCCACATTGCGCACGGTGCTTTCCTGGCCAATGTCTATCCCGATGCTGTTTGCCCAGCGTACCTTGTTGTTTTCAATAATCCAGTGATTGCCCATGTGTGTGGACAAGGCGCCTTTTTGCGTACCGGGCACGCCGTTGCCGACGCATTCAAATTCCAGCCCCGAAACACGGATATATTGCGTCCCTTCCACGCTTGGGGCAAAGAGCTGCTCGCGGCATGTAAAGGTGATGGTGTGATCCGCCGGATCGCCGCTGTCTTTTAAATGCAAAAGGAATTTATAGCCCGAGTCCTCTACCCAATACGACCCCGGTAAGCTTGCAAGCTTACGGGGCGAGTTGACCTGCTTTAGCTTTTCGCCGTTGCAAAATAAAAGCCCGCGGCGTTGAAAGAATGGCCCCCAGTCCATGCCGCTTTTGGCGTTGGCAATGTAAAACCCTTCCTCTACCCACGGGTGGCTGGCTTGGTTTACCATCGAAAAAGGGTTGACCAGCTCAAAATCGCCTCTGACAAAATGCCCTTCGTAGACAGCCTCGCTATTGTTCGTTGCACCGGTTCCGGGGCGATTTGAACTGACGGCCCAGTTTACAGGCTTTTTCCAGCCGTTTTTATACTCCCTCGCGCCTGTTATAACAACCCGCTCGCCCGGCGCTGCCTCGTAGCTTATCATCTTCGCCGGCCCATCGCCTCCGCGCGCCGGGTTGACGAACTCGTCGTACACCCCTGTGCCTATCTCAACGCGCTCACCGGGCATGAGAACCTGCGCCGCTTTGTTAATTGTCGCAAAAGGTTGCTCTTTTGTACCGGGGTTGGAGTCACACGCGTTGTCGGCTTTTGATACATAGTATGTTTTTGTAAACGCAGTTTCACAGTCCCAAAATGCAAATTGCCGTCCGTCCGGCAGAATTGAGTACTTTTCGTCGAGTATATCCATAATATTACTCCTTTTTCTATGAAATTATATTTGATTGCCATTAGAAGCGCAAGATTTTGTACAATAAGTCTATCATAACTAATTAACATATATATGTCACACTTCGGTTTTTCGGTTTTTTGCTTGTCCGGCTGAAATGGATGACTATCACAACTTTCACAAAATATCTGCGACCGACTGCTCCTATTTTGAAAAAGCGAGTTCTATCCCCGTACGGGGAGCGACATTAATATTCGATGGCTCAGTCCCTGATGGATAGGTTTATATCCACGCTCCCCGTGCGGGGAGCGACCTGCGGTGTATCTCGTCGACCGTTTGGCCCTGTAGTTTAAATCCGCGCTCCCCGTGCGGGGAGCGACTCAGACCTCATTAAAGGCAACGCAAAGGGGTACGCTTTAAATCCACGCTCCCCGTGTGGGGAGCGACCCGGACGCTGAAGGACTCCTGCTTTACAGAGCTGTTTAAATCCGCGATCCCCGTGTGGGGAGCGACCTGGAATGGACGCGAATACGATCCAGATGATTATGTTTAAATCCGCGATCCCCGTGTGGGGAGCGACCAAAAGAAATATCCTCGCTATTAAACAGTGCCGTGTTTAAATCCGCGATCCCCGTGCGGGGAGCGACCCGGTGTTGTTGATCTCGCGCTGCTGGCTTTCGTGTTTAATCCACGCTCCCCGTGCGGGGAGCGACACAAAGCCACCGCGCCCATACGCGGGATAATATCGTTTAAATCCACGCTCCCCGTGCGGGGAGCGACGTATGGGTGCGCGACGTCCTGGACACCGCTGGGGCGTTTAAATCCACGCTCCCCGTGCGGGGAGCGACCTATCAGGGTGCATTGTGCCGCCGTCTTCCCGAATGTTTAAATCCACGCTCCCCGTGCGGGGAGCGACCCCACGTAGTCCTGACGGCCCACGCGGCTATGAAGTTTAAATCCACGCTCCCCGTGCGGGGAGCGACCACGCATAACACCTCGGCGCATAATGGCCGAATGTTTAAATCCACGCTCCCCGTGCGGGGAGCGACCTGCTGGGCACGAAGCCGCACGCAACATATCGCAGTTTAAATCCACGCTCCCCGTGCGGGGAGCGACCCGCCTCCGGCGCCGCTTGCGCCATACCGCACACGTTTAAATCCACGCTCCCCGTGCGGGGAGCGACGGCATTCAGACATGGACACCGCCGCTTATGCTAGTTTAAATCCACGCTCCCCGTGCGGGGAGCGACGAAAACGGATTCGACGTTTTGGTGGACATTTCGCTGTTTAAATCCACGCTCCCCGTGCGGGGAGCGACGCGGCTTTGAAACCCACTGAACTGCTCTAGCGGGGTTTAAATCCACGCTCCCCGTGCGGGGAGCGACCAAAGATGAAGTTTCAAATGACCAATACTGCCGCGTTTAAATCCACGCTCCCCGTGCGGGGAGCGACAAAGAAATGTGCAGTAAAAAATAAGGCGCTTGTCGTTTAAATCCACGCTCCCCGTACGGGGAGCGACAATTGGCGGGCTTCGCTATTGCCTTGAGTACGGGGTTTAAATCCACGCTCCCCGTGCGGGGAGCGACGCTGATGTTGCATAGCTTCTATGATACCTTTTGTGTTTAAATCCACGCTCCCCGTGCGGGGAGCGACCAAAAGCAAAACACCTATCAACCCATAATTAGAAGTTTAAATCCACGCTCCCCGTGCGGGGAGCGACCCCCACGTTGACCCCATTAGAGCCAATGGAGCCGACGTTTAAATCCACGCTCCCCGTGCGGGGAGCGACCCACGCCTGTCGAGCCTCGCCTGTCTGCGCGTCTTGTTTAAATCCACGCTCCCCGTGCGGGGAGCGACCAAAAACAGTCCATGCCGTTTTATTGCCACCGACGTTTAAATCCACGCTCCCCGTGCGGGGAGCGACGGCGGTCTATAATTGTGTTTTCTTCAGGGTAATTGTTTAAATCCACGCTCCCCGTGTGGGGAGCGACCCGCAAACCACGTTTCAACAACCGCCGCAAAGACGTTTAAATCCACGCTCCCCGTGTGGGGAGCGACAAATCTGGACTATTTTATTCTCTCTACACTATAGAGTTTAAATCCACGCTCCCCGTGTGGGGAGCGACTGCCTTGCCACATATTCATTTCCTAATTGTCTTTCGTTTAAATCCACGCTCCCCGTGTGGGGAGCGACCCAATCTTGAAATTTGGTATCTTTGTTGTCAATGTTTAAATCCACGCTCCCCGTGTGGGGAGCGACCGGAAATTAATTATCATTTGAGAGGGACTATGGACGTTTAAATCCACGCTCCCCGTGTGGGGAGCGACATCACTTTACGCAGTTTTTACGATGCCTCTTCGGTGTTTAAATCCACGCTCCCCGTGTGGGGAGCGACCAAAATTACCAGCGATCTCTTTAAGTTACTAGATGTTTAAATCCACGCTCCCCGTGTGGGGAGCGACAAGAAATAGGTACGCGTCAAATAGTGACGGTATAACATCGCAATTTGAAAACGAGTCGGAGACTCATACTCACAACAAAATTAAATCAATATTTCAGGCCTGTCACTAGGTTCAG
>WRLR01000079.1 GCA_009777515.1 Oscillospiraceae bacterium
GTAATGTTGTGCAGCGCATATACGGCGACGTCGTATTGGGGGCCGCCCGCCGGCTTTTTGAAATACCAGGTCGGGTTGACGTTGCTCAGCGGGTCGTCGCCCATCCTCATGTACTCGCCAGTGTGGAAGCGGCCGCCGCCGGCCACATTGTCGACATAGCCCCACGAGAGCATGCCCAGCATGCCCTCCAGCACGGCCCTGCGCGCGCGCTGGACGCCGGGCATGTGCGCCACGCCCGGGGACGCGATGATGTGGATGCCCGCTTTTTCGGCGGCGTTTATAATGTCGTCGCTCTCCCACGCCTCGACGGTCATCGTCTTATTAAAGTGGATGTGCTTACCAGCGGCGATCGCCTTCATGCCCTGATCGTAGTGCAAGCCGATAGGCGAGCAAAGGGTGACCATGTCCACGTTTTCGTCGCCGAGCATTTCCTCATATGTCTCGTAATGCGCGGGGATGTTGTATTTCACGGCGGCGGCCTTCGCCCTGCCAGGGGCGGGGTCGCAGACGGCGGTAATGCGCGCCTTCGCGTCAAGGTCCCCGTATTTAAAATGGTCCAGCGCGGAGCGGAGCCCAATCGAGCCGCAGCCCGCGACCCCTATACCTACGTAACTGTTCTTCATACGCCTATGCACTGCCGGGGCGCCCCCGGCGCTCCTTTCGATAATATGTGATTATTCAGATGTTACGCCCTTGTCAATATGCGATCCACCACCAGTTGGCGGAACTCGGGGGTCAGCGCGCAGAAATACGCGGTGAACCCGGTTACGCGCACGACCAGGTCAGGATATTTGGACGGGTCGGCGTGCGCGGCGAGTATCTGATCCGCGTCGATGATGTTGATGTTCAGCAGCGTGCCACCCTTTTGGAACAGCGTCATGATATAGTCCACGATCTTGTCAATCGACTCGGGGTCCTCGCCCATGCCGGGGTCGAGCTCCAACTGGACAGGCGCAGTGTTGCCGCAGCCGTTCTGTATCGAGCAGATGGAGTTGGTCATCGCCGTCAGCGCGCCGTCTTTGCGAAAACCGGGGTGCGGATTCGCGCCGTGGTTGATTGGTTCGAGCGCATGGCGCCCGTTTGGGGTCGCCCCCACCATCTTTCCGTGGGCTATCGTGTTCGACCAACTGAACCAGCCGGGGATGAACTTGACCCCGTCGCCTTCCATAGACAGCACGCGGTCCGTAAAGTTACGGCTGACTTTTACCGCCCAGCGGTCGCTGTTCGTCTCGCCCCCGCCGTAGCGGTTGGCGGACGCCATCATCAGGCGCACGGCTTCCCCTGCGTTTTCGCGGAAATCGGACTTGATGTGCTTGTACAGCGTCTCCCAGTCTATCCTCTTCTCCTTTTCGATGCGCTGCTCCAGGGCGCCGAAGGAATCCGCGACCGTCGCTATCGCCGTGCCGTCTATGCACATATTGTAATACAGGGCGCCGCCGTCCGTAATGTCCAGCCCTTTCTCGACGGGGCCGTGGCTGATGAGGTTCAAAAGCAGCTCCGGCTCGCTGTATTGCATGTATTTCAGGTGGAACCTTATGCCCTCGGCGGTGGCCTCCACGGCCTTTTTCATGTGGCCATCGTAGATGTCCCACAGCCGCGTGGTCGAATACGGGCCGCCACTTTCCATCATTTCGTCATAGGCGACCTCGAACACCTTGGCCGAGTTGATTTTTACGCAGTCGTTCAGCGTGTATTCAAGCCCCGGCAGGCTCATCCAGTGGCAGCCGACCGCGATCCGCTTGCGCGCGATCTCCTTGGGGTAGCCCATGCGCATGAACCCCTCGCCAAGCGCCTCCTCGCCGGAAAAGCGCGGCCACGCGTTCTTGTGCCGGAACAGGCAGCTTACAGCCTTTCGCATGAAGTCCCTGTCGATGTCTTTGTGGACGCGCACCGTTATATTGCACGTCGAGTTCAGCTTATCCGCCCCTTCGAGCGCCACATGGCTGAAATCGCAGAGCAGGTCGTTGTCGTCCCCGTCCAGCCCGCCGATCTGGTAGTAGTGCGGGTCGTTCAGCAGCAGGCAGGCCATATAAAAAACGGCCTCGTCGCGCGTGATCCGCCCGGCGGCAAGGTCGCGCTCATAGAACCCGCGCAGCGACGTGTCAAGCTGGAAGCCCGCGCCGTCGCGGTTGTACGTGCGGCTCACCATGTTGAAGAAGCAAGCCCACTGGCACGCCTCGCGCAGGGTCTTGGGCGCGTCGAACAGGATATTGCGGTTCACCTGCGCCATGTCGAGCAGGTTCTGCCGGAGCTGCGGGTTGCGCTCCAACCCGGCCAGGCGTTCCGCTTCGTCGATGGCGTGCCGTATCCACTGCTGGACGCCTTTAATCGTCAGTTCCTCTGCGTCGTAGAACTCGTCCCGGCCGGGGTTGAGCATGCGGTGCTTCTTGATCTTTTCCAGCAGCCCGCCCCAGCCCAGACTGAACCCAATCTCATAGTCGCCGCCAAAATGCGCGTCAGAGCCTATGCCCGGCACTATGCCGTACAACTGCTGGCGCTCTTTGAGGTGGTCGTAGGGGTACTTCGGGTTCCAGCGCTTGTCCCTCGTTTTGTTGGGGAACCAAATCATCGAAAACATCCATCGGCAAGTGAACGCGTCCACCGGGTCTATATACACCGGGTGCTCGTCCATGAGTTTATAGAAGTTTTCGCTCCAGCCCTTGTACCCGAACCAAGTCCCGTGCTCGTTGAGTATGGGCTCGAATGTGTATGTGTCCGGTGCGGGCACGCTGCCGTAGTCGTCCCCGTCCTGGTACACGCGCATCTGCGATTTTATTTGTGTTTCAGCCAGCTTGCGTTCGCGCAGAAGTTCTATGCGCCTGTCGTAGTCGAGGCGTTCGTCCGGCGCGGTGAGGTTAATCATTTTTTCCATATATGCATCTCCCATACATCCCACATACATCTACCCTGCATCTGCCCTGCGTCATCTATGCCAACTATTTTTACCCATACATCTCACATACATCTATCATTCATATCCCATACATCTCATTATACTTCCACTTTACATCCACAATACATCCACTGCCTTGCCTATTGCCCATTTAATCTCAGCCGATCTTCACAGGTACCCCGGCGGCCTGGGCGGCTGCCTGCAGGGCGTCCGCGAGGCTCGCGCCGGAAGGCCTTGCGCCCTTAAAATCGTGCTCCATACCGAGCGCCGCGTATTTACTCTCCCCCAATGGATTATACAGCAGCAGCTCTATGCTGACTATGTTTTTCAAGCCCTTGACGATTTGGGCGATATTAGCTATTTCGCCCGCGTCGTCGTTCACCCCGGGTATAACGGGGACGCGTATTATCGTCGGCTTTATATCCGTTATCTTCCGAATGTTTTCCTGCAGTTTCGCGTTGCCGACGCCTGTCCACTTCGTATGCTCCGCGTCGTCGCTGTGCTTTATGTCCAGCATCACTAAATCAAGGTACGGCAGGGCTTTTTCATAGACGCCCCAGTCCGCGAGCATGTTTGTTTCGATGGCGGTCTGTATGCCGGCGGCCTTAGCCGCTTTCAACAATTCATACATGAACTCGGGCTGGCAGGCGGGCTCGCCGCCCCCAATGGTCAGGCCGCCGCCGGAGTTCGTATAATAGTCAATGTCTTGAACCACTTCCGCCATGACCTCTTCGACGCTCATTGTGACACCGGATATGACCAGCGCCCCGGAAAAGCATTTGTCGGCGCACGCCCCGCATGCGACGCATTTAGCGCGGTCTAATATAATGCCCCCAGCAGCATCCGCAACAATCGCGCCATGCGTGCAAACTTCGATTAAATCGGCGCCGCCGACGCAAGCGCCGCAGCCGATGCACAGCGCCGGATAATGCATTAGCTGGGGCCGCATTGAAAGTGTTTCAGGGTTGTGGCACCATTTGCACTCCATATTGCAGCCCTTCATGAAAACCGTCGTGCGGATGCCGGGCCCGTCTTTCAAAGAGAACCGCATTATTTCCGTGATGATTCCGTCCATTTGCCCTCCATTGCTGTACTATATGACTACTTCCTTGCCTGATTCGCTGGATGCGTACAGAGCGTCCAGCGTGCGTATGACATTTAGCACCTGCTCTTTTTTGACCAGTATCTCCTCTTTGCCCTCCAGCACGGCGATAAACTGCTTTGTCGCGTCATAATGCCCGGAGAACGCCACTTGCGGGCCTTGCGGCAGCTTGATGCTGGAGTTCAACTGATAGCCGGCCAGGTTGGTTATGAGCTCCGCTTTGGGCGAAAGTTTGATGCCGCCCTTCGTCCCGGCGATATATGACGCCCCGCCGTCCTCCGGCGCGTTGATCGCCCAGCTTGTTTTGAGTATCATCGTGGCGCCGCCTTCGAGGCGGATAAACCCGGCGATGAAGTCCTCGACGTCGAACTCGCGGTAGTCATATTTACGGGGCGTAAACAGACCAATCGGCGCGCCGCTCTCGGCCAGCGACTCTACAAGCCCCTCGTCCTGGTCGCCAAACTCCGTATAGGCGGCGCCGCTCGCCGCCAGTACCTTCGGGGAGCCCATTATCCACAGCAGCGAGTCCACGATATGCACGCCAAGGTCATAGCCGGGCCCTGCGGCATTGTGCTCTTTCATGTGGAAGAAGCCCCACTTGGGGATCCCCCTGCGGCGTATCGAATTGGCTTCAATATAATATGCGCGCCCGATCAGCCCCTCGTCATAGAACTTCTTCGCGGCAATGACGCTTTGCGAAAAACGCATAGTCTGGCTGACATACAGGACTTTCCCGCACTCTTCCGCCGTCTTATACATTTCTTTTGCGTTGGCCTCGCTCGTAGAAATCGGCTTTTCGCACAGGACGTTCGCGCCCGCTTTCAGCGCGGCGATTGCGACTTCTTTGTGGTAGCAGTTCGGCGTGCATACGGACACGATATCGGGCTTTACCTTTTCGAGCATTTCGCGGTAATCGGTATAGCAGCCCGGTATTCCGTAGCGCTCCGCCGTTTCTTTTGACGCTTGCTCGCGGTTGTCGGCCACGGCGACAATCTCCACTTTGTCCGGGATGTCCTTCCACGCCGGGATATGCGCGGCGTTGGCAATCATGCCGTTGCCTACGACAGCAACCTTAAATTTCGCCCCCATTTAAATCTCCTTTGATTCCATATTGTTTAGATGACTTAATAGATGACTTAGACTTAGACTTAGATTAAGACTCAGACTAAGACTCAGACTAAGACTTATATGTTTAATAACTTATATTTTATTGATTTATTTTATTTTGATGTATATACCAATTTATGCTATAAACTAATATTCGCCCTTCGCGCAGAGCATCAAATGATCCAAAGCCTGTTTGTTGTAGCGCCTCGGATTGTTTGTGAACTCCAGCTCGACGGTCAGGTTCCCATTGTAGCCGACGTCCCTGAGCGCCCCGATCACCGCCGTGTAGTCCGTGACCCCAGCGCCCGCCGGGATGTTGCCGCGCGACACCGCGTCATGATCCTTGCAATGCATGTTGAATATGCTCGCGCCGCCCAACACCCTGATTGTCCATTCTGGGTCTATGCGCTGGGCGACCAGGTGGTTCGTGTCAAGCTGTATGCCGAAGTCCGCGTCGCCGATGTCTTCGAGCGCTTTTAGCATGGCGTGCGGCGTCGCCACCATAGATAATGTGAAGCACTCTATCGACATGCGCAAACCATATTTTTTCGCAATGGCCAGCCCCGATTTATAGCTGTCCATGAGCGTCGCCCAGTCGTTTTTGAAATTGTAGTCCGCCGGCAGATTGAACGTCACTTTCTGCGCGTTTGCCCTCGGGTTGAAGCGCCACCCGGCGGCGCCGCGCGGCGGCGGCGATAGCGATGAGATGATCCTGCATCCGACCCATTTTGCCACTTGCGCGCATTTTTCAAAATATTCAAGATTGCTCTGCCTCACGGCCGGGTCCGCGTTGTTCCAGGCCGAGGACTGAAAGACAAAAACATTGGGCACAAGCCCTATCGAGCGCGCGTACTCGCCGAGCTTTACGCTGTTGGCCTCGTTGTAAAATTCGTCCAGCCCTTCGCGTGTCGCCAGATAATCGACTTCCTCGTAACCGAGCGCGCGTATCTGATCCGAGATTTTAATCATCGAATCGCCCTGCGGCACGTCTTCCGGAATGGGAGTCCATCCCCATGATACATTCGCAAATTTCATTTGCATCTCCTTTATAGGTGTTGATGTTTGTTATAGGCCACGCGTCAGGTCGCGAATAATACCTATGCTCTTTTTTACCGCTTCTATGTCCGTCGGGGCCGTAAATACGTTTTCCACGATCGCCCATTCGACGTCAAGCGCCTTGGCAGCAGTAATCGCCGGCGAGCTGTCGAACGACTCGCCGTCCCGCTGGAACGTATGGACGTGCAGCACCTTTAAGCGCCTGCCCAGCTTCTTGATGTACTCAGCCATATCGAGCCCGAACCTTGGCAACTGGCCGATATGCAGCTCGATGCCGACAAGGTGAGGATCGGTGTTGCCCAGTATGATGTCCATGCCGCACTCGCCGTCAAACACTTCGCCAAACTCGAAATCATGGTTGTGGTATGAGAAGTCAAATCCGTTGCGCTTGAGAATGGCGGCCGCTTTGTTGATGGACTCGGCTGCGAATAGCCATTTGTCCCGGGTGCCGCGCTCTTCTGCGGTCAAATAGTGGCAAATCACCATTGGGTTGCCCAGCGTGTAGTTGTACGCCATCACGCCGTCGAGATCGTTGATCAGCGGCGAGAGGTGGTTGTGCGTGCCGTAGCATACGACGCCCGCCTCGTTGAGCGCTTTGCGGTACGTGATGGCCGGTATGTCGTAGAGGCTGAACAGCTCGACGCCCTCCACCCCGCAGCGGGCGGCCATGTTGAGCGCTTTGTCGAACCCTCCGGAGTCAATCTCCGGCTTAAACGAATAAAACTGGACACCTACCTTCATATTAAAAATCCCCTTCCATTTATAATAGTTGGTGTAATAGTTGAACACCATAATATATTAAAATCAATATATTTATCATGTATGTATCATGTATCATATATTTATCACGTATGTATCATATATTTATGCGCTGTTATTATCATATATAAGCAATGTCATTATCATATAATAAATTTACTATGTTATGAATACCTAATACATATTTGCGCGTTACCGTCAGCGCTCAATCGGTTTATGGGAAGCGGGACAAGACATCGTCCAGATAGCCTTCTCCGAACAAGTTATCGTATTGCAACGCCGCGAACATCTCTATTATATCGTTGTCAATATTAATGTCCATATGCATTTGCATGTACGTATCCATATTTATGTCCATATTTATGTCCCTGACATCACCACTGGCGTCGCCCCTGGCATTGTCCCTATCTTTGTCATTTTCATTGTCCATAATCGTATCCATATCCATGTCGTAAGCGCGCGGGGCGCCCTGTACAGACCCGTTTGCAATGTATAAATATTGGTTCATCGCCTGGAACCGCCCGAATGCCTGTAGCAGGAAATGATAGTATAAGTTCATTTCAATGCCGGCGGCGTCGGCCAAAACAGCGCCCAGAAAATAGGGGCTTATTTCGCCCCATGTCCTGGGCAGCTCCGCATCCGCCATGTTTGTAAACGCGACATACGGCGTGGCATGCATTTTATATGCATCGTGGAGCGGCAAGTCGTCCATCTCTCCCTCGCCAATATAGCAAAGGTCCGTATAGATGCCCGTATGCTGCGACAAAATTGGCAAGTGGTCGCCGAAAAACAATAGGATTGTGGGCTTTTCTGATGCCATAACGTAATCATACAACCTGCCCAGCACCTTGTCGGCGTCATATACGCCTTCTATATATGTTTGCAAATATTCCGTGTCTTCGTCCGACAATAAACCGCCGCTATCGGCCTGTATCCTCAATGTTACGTATTTGTCCGGCGGGTACGGGGTATGGTTTTGCACTGTGATGCCGAACAAAAACAGCGGTTCTTGGGTATTTGCCATTATGTCTATCAACGTATCGCAAAAATATTCGTCCGATATAATATCCTGGCCGCGCAGCGAGCCCTTGGTCAACGCGTCGACCAAGTCCTCTTCCGCGATGAATGCGTCGAAACCCAGCATCGGGTATATTTCGTCCCTGTCAAAGAAAGACGCCTTGTACGTATGAAGCGCGACCGTTCTGTAGCCGTTCGCCTTGAACATAGCTGCGAGCGAGCGTCCGCCGCTTTGTTTGATATATGTGTCTTTTTCGTAATACGGAATGTCTCCGTTGCCCGTGAACTTCATGGAATGGCCTGTCAGCAGCTCGAATTCCGTATTGCATGTCATTCCGCCAAACACCGGCGGTATGACATTTCCGCTCGTGGCGATGTTGCTGAGCGCGCGCAAATTGGGCGCTACTTCTTCGGAATACGTTATGTTTGGCAGCCGCGCAGGGTCCCAGTAGGACTCGCTCATAACGATTATGACGTCGGGATAGGCGACGTTGGCGACGTTGGCGACGTTGGCGATGTTCTCGAAATCGCGACTTGCACTATTATCCAGATCGGCGCGGCTGTCGCCGTTGCCGGGGGATTGGCGCGCAGTCGCCCCTTCTGAGACTTTTGCGGCAAGCAACTCCATATACTCCCGGCTGTAGTTCGCCGGCTCGTCCACGTCCCCAGCCATAAAAACGGAGCAAAATCCGAGGAGCGCCCCCTGTTCCCTATATATGTCGTTATGGGACGCGTTGGCAGGCGCGCTGGCAGACACACTGGCAGACACGTTGGCGGACACGCTGGCAATAAACGACGGGAGCGCGCTTTCCCGCGAGAAACGTGCAAAAAACGAAACGTATATAAAAACGCCGGAAACGGCCAGGATCGCCGCTCGCTTGCCGATGCTGCTACGAATACGCTTCGATACGAAATAAAGCGGAATATTTAATACGGCGACGCTTAGAACGGAGCAAACGGGGCGCCAATGCACAGATAAATTTGAAAAGGCAAAAATGCCGCCTATGTGCCTTGCCAGGTTCAAATCCAATGGCAGCAGCACCTGCCCGGTTTGCATCTGCCTATAGAAGTTCGCCGTATAAAATATCAACAGTGCGAGCGACGCCAAGCCTCCGGACACAAATACCCTGCCCGTCATAGCGTACAGCATCCAGATCGATACATATAACAATACATACGATATGGTCAGGGCGGGCAGATTGCCAAATACATCGGGCGCGTTTTGGATCTCCAGAGCAAAAAACAACAAAACGGGAAAGATGTGCGGGTATGCATATTGGAATAATTTTTTGATTTTATGTATATGGGCGTCTGACAAAATATTCATAATAAATATTTAATTTAATATTTTGATGTTCTTTTGTTCACTAAACCCATGGTTTCATTAGTTTTCTATAACAAGCGCGACTAACTATTATTAATATTCTATCACACAGTGCTTCTCTTGTACCCTTTATCATAAATATATGAAAAATTGTTTTTACATTGGCGCCATAATTAATATATCATATTGTGGATAGGAGATGTGATGATATGGATGGGAGATGCGATGATATAGGATGATATAGATAGGAGATGTGATAATATGGATAATTGGTGGATCGATATACCCTGGCGGCAGATACAGACCAACCTGCGCCAGATAGACATGGAAGACATCGACGCCGTCGAATATGTGCGACAGTTGCAAAAGTTCCATGCGACGAGCGTGATGATCAACACCGGCGGGATTATTGCGAGCTATGAAACGTCGCTCCCGCACCATTTTCAAAGCGAGTATCTGCATGGCGACTCCCTCAAGAAGATCATCGAAGAATGCCACGGCGCGGGCATCCGCGTCATTGCGCGCACCGACTTCTCGAAAATACGCCGCCCGATCTACGAACAGCACCCCGATTGGGCGTACCGCACCGACAAGGGCGAGATCATCGACTACAACGGGGACGTCCACGCCTGCATTTGCGGCGGCTACCAGCAAAAATACGCATTTTTGACCATCAGGGAGATTTGCGAGACGCTCGACATCGACGGCTTTTTTATCAATATGGGCGGGTTCCAGACGCGCGACTACAGCCACAGGGGCTACAGCCTCTGCCACTGCGCGGGCTGCACAGCCCGCTTCCGCGAAATGACTGGCCTTGGCATACCGGGCGCGGCAGATATGCGCGACCCGGCATACCGCAAATACCGCGCGTTCCAGAACGCGGTGATGGACGACTACAACAAGCGGTTGGTGGCATTGATAAAAAGCATCAAGCCCCATGTCGCCATCAACGAGCACGATTTTTTCCGCATGGAGTCCAACACCGAATACAGGCGCCCGCTGCCGTTCTGGCAATACAGCGCCTCGTCCAACACGCGCTGCATGCGCGCGGGCGACTTGGATCATTTGGCGTCGAACACGTCGGTCGACTTTGTCGGCTTTTTCTACAGGCACATCGCCGTGAGCCCCGAGCAACAAGGGCTGCGCATGTGGCAGAACCTGGCGAACATCGGCGGGCTTGACTATTACCTGATCGGACGGCTCGACAACCATCAGGATCGCTCGGGGTACGGGCCGGTCCGCGAGGTATTCGATTTCCACAAGAAACACGAGGGCCTGTATACGGGCCTGCGGAGCAACGCAGACGCGCTGCTGCTGCGCAGCCACGGATGGAGCGACGCGGGCGAGGAGCGCGGGTGGATACGGGCGCTGACAGAGAGCCATATTTTGTTCGACGAGGCTCAGGAGCGGCACGCGCTCACATTGGATTTGGGCAAATACAAAGCCGTCGTCCTGCCCAATTCCGAGGTCATGTCCGACGCGATGGCCGCAAAACTCGACGCGTATGTCGAGGCGGGCGGGGCGTTGGTGGCGACCGGCATGCCGGGGCGGTACGACGAAGTATATGAGGAACGTGCCATACCTCCGCTCCGGTGCCTGGGCGTCGAGCGCGTCCTGTACGAGCGGGGCGACATGCTCTCCGCCATGTTCAGCCTGTCCGATGGCGACAAAGAGCATTTCCCGGATTTCGCGGACACCGATGTGGCGTTCTTTGGCGATACATATATCTTCAACGAATACAAGGACGGCGCCGCCAAGTACATGAAACTGATACCGCCGCAGGATTTCGGCCCGCCCGAGCGCTGCTACGCTAAATTTTCCAGCGAGCTGCCGGGCGTGGTCGTCAATGCGTTCGGCAAGGGCAATGGCATTATCAATAGCAATAGTAATGGCAAGGGTAATGACAGTAGTAACGGTAATGGCAATGGTAAGGCTGTGTACATACCCAGCCTTGTCGGCGATTTGTACTACAGGGAAGGCTATGCCAACACGTTCTGGCTCATGAAAGGCGCCCTCATGAACCTCGCGGGGCTCGCATCGGTCGCGCCGGGGCTCAGCGAGATGGTAGAGGTGACTTACAGTGAAAAGAAGGACGGCAGCGCGGCGCTGTTGCAGTTCGTCAATACGTCCGGGCATTTTGGCACGTCATTCATGAAGCCGCTGCCGGTCTACGGCGCGACGGCGCGGGTCAGGTGCGCGCGGAAACCCGCAGGAGGGGCGGTCAGCCTGACGACGGGCGAGGCCGTGCCGCACGAGTGGGATGACGGCTACCTCACGCTAAATATAAAGATGATAGACAAGTTTGAAGCGGTAAAAATAACTTTCCGGGACTGATGGGGGGCATGACGTATAGACGCGCGTGAAAAAGCCTTGTATGAAGAACTGTATGGACTTGTTCAGGGCGACTACTCCGGGGCGGTGGACGATCAGCTCGCGGTGTGGGAGGATCGGACGCCGGCACGGCATCCACTGCTTTTGCACTGCCCGCTCCCCGCCGAACAATCTGCCCGCTACCCCGACTACAACGCCGGCGAGATACATAACGACAAGGACAAAATGCTGATGAACGGCATGAAGCAGATGCTCGCGACCGCCGCTTCGGGCATGCAAGCGGCGCCTTCGATACGGGCGAACATGGGTTGTGGCATCTATCCGAGTATGTTTCCCGGCATCGCGCCGCTGCTGTTTTACGACGCGCGGATGCCCTGGGTGATCGACCACCTGACGGCGGACGAAATACGCGCGTTGCGCGAAGAGGACATACGCGTAACCGACGAATTCAAGATGGCGCTCGAGCATATGGCGTACCAGGCGGAGATGATCGGCGGGACGGGCGCTTTCGTATATCCGCTCGATCTCCAAAGCCCATTCGATATGGCGCATATCGTATATGGGGACGAATTTTTTTACAGCCTGTACGACGATCCGGAGCTGATACATCATCTGTTGGGGCTGTGCGTACGGGCGATCGTCCTCGGGCACGATGAGTGCATGAAGCTCATTCCCGGCGGCGACAGGGTCGTGGCGCATTACAACGAGCTGGTCATGCCGCGCGCGCTCGGCGGCGTCAAGGTCAGCGAGGACACGTCGACGCTCATCAGCGCCGATCATATCGACGAGTACGTCATGCCGTATACGGATCAGGTTCTCCGCCACACGGGGGGCGGCTATATACACTATTGCGGCAAAAACGACCACTTGCTGCAGCGCATGTTGGGGCATGGGCTGGTGCGGGGGATCAATTTTGGCAACCCGGAAAAGCACGACATGGACGCCGTCCTACGCAGCGCGTCCGAGGCGGGCAAGGTATATTACGGTAATGTGCCAATGAAGGGGGACGAGGGGTACAGGGAATATTTCGAACGCTGCGTCGGCAGCGCGACCGCCGCCGATGGGAGGTGCCGGTTGCTCCTTTCCATACAAGTCCCCGCCGGGGAACGAGACAACGCGTGCGAGGCCTGGCATGCGGTCGCGCCCACAAAGGAAAATATAAACTCGTAGGGGGCGATGCCCTGTCAACATCGTAGACGTATTGTAACGCAGACGACGCATATCGCCCCATTGCATGGCATCAAAAAACGCATACATATTCGTAGGGACGACCGCCCCGGTCGTCCGTCTTCGCGCAAGATATAACAACGAAAATAATATATCAAAAACATGGGGAGGCATTGATATGTACAAATCACTTAACGCGGGCCTGATCGGCGCAAAACTCGACGGCTTTGAGCAGCTACTCGCGATGGCGCGCAAATACGGCTACGGCGCTGTCAGCTACAGCCCGGCCGCCCTGGACGCAGAGGGCATCGACGCGTACCAGGCGCTCGACCTGATGGGGCAATACGGCGCGATCATATCGGATTTCGGGCTGCCGGTGCAAATCAGGAGTGACGACGACTTCAACAAAAGCTTCGGCCAACTGGAGAAGACCGCGCGGGCGGCTGCAGGGTTGGGCATACGCAGGACCTGCACCTGGATGTTGAGTTCGTCGAACGACTACGAATACGCGGAAAACTTTAAGCGGCACACCAAAAAGTTCCGGCTCATCGCGGAAGTCCTGCGCGAATACGGCATTTTGTTCGGCGTGGAATTTTTGGGCCCCAAAAATATATTGAACGCCGCCAAGTACCCGTTCATACACACCGCACAGCAGATGCTGGAGCTGTGCGACGCCGTCGGCACGGGCAACATGGGCCTGCTGCTCGACGCGCACCATTGTTACTGCGCAGGTTCGCCGGGGGCGGAATTTGCCAAATGCATCAGAGACGAAAAGGATATCGTGCTCGTCCACTTAAACGACGATGCAAAAGACGTCCCGCCGGAGGAGCTCAAGGATTCGCCGCGCTTCTACCCGGGCGAGCCCGGAAGCGGCGGGAACGACCTGCACGGGTTCATGGGGGCGCTGGTTGATCTCGGGTACACGGGGCCGGTCGCGGCGGAGCCATTTAGCGAGGCGTTGAAAACGCTGGGCGGCGACGCCGACGCAATAATTAAAACCATAGCCGAAAGCACATCCTCCGTATGGCCGAAGGTAAAATAACACAAAACACGCACCCCGTAGGGGCGGATTCCATATCCGCCCGCACAACACGCACCCCATAGGGGCGGATTCCATATCCGCCCGCATAAAAACGTATAAAATAAAACCATAGAAAGGATTTGAATGATATGGCAGGCATAAAACCGATCAAGATAGGGCTGGTTGGCAGCGGCGCCATCAGCTACACGTATCTAAACACCCTGACCAGCGGCTTTTCGGCTGTTGAAGTCGTCGGGTGCTCGGACCTCATACCCGAAAGGAGCAAGGCGCGGGCGGAGCTGTTCGGCATCCGCCAGATGACGACGGAAGAGATCATGGCCGATAAAGAGATCGAACTGGTCGTGAACACGACGCAGCTGTGGAACCACAACAAGGTCTCAAAAATGGCTCTGGAAGCGGGCAAGCACGTCTATTCCGAGAAAGCGATGGGCCATGAATACGAAGGCGCGAAAGAGAATTACGAGCTGGCGAAAAAGAAAGGTCTGTTGATCGGGTGCGCGCCCGACTGTTACATGGGTTCTGCATGGCAGACCGCGCGCAAGCTGATCGACGACGGTTTTATCGGGATACCGCTCGTTTGCTATTCCATGTGCATGAGGGGCTACAGCTCCCACGAGCGCGGCGGCGCCCTCCCGCCCGGGTTCGTCAGGGACCCGATGATGGGGAAACGCGGCACGACCGTCACATACGACATGGGCGGCTACTATCTCAACGTGCTCGTCAATATGTTTGGCGCGGTCAAGCGCGTCAGCGGCTTTTCGCAGGTGTTTACAGGCGACAGGGAGTACAGAAACACAAAGAACGACAAATATGGCGAAATAATCGCCAAAGAGGGCGGCGAAAATTTGATGCTGGGATCGATGGAGTTTGAGAGCGGCGTTTATGGCGCGCTCGTGCTCTGTTCGGAAGCGTTCAGTCCGGAACTGCCTAGGGTGGACATCTACGGCACCGAGGGTCATTTGATGCTGCCCGACCCGAACAATTTCGGCGGCTGGGGCAACGACGTGATCATCCTACGGCGCAAGGGCAGCGGAAGGGAGAGTTTCAAGGTCCCGTTCACGCATGGCTTCGGGGACACCGACCCAAGCATTACGCCCAAGAGTGGAAAAGGCGAACCTTGCCACAACAGTTGGCGCGGCGTAGCGGTCGTGGACATGGCGTATGCGATCCGCAGAGGCCGCCCGGCGCGCAGCAGCGCCGAACTGGCGCTCCATATCGTAGAGATAATAGACGCCATCGACAAGAGCAATGTGGACAACCAGGTACATACGCTCAACAGCCGCCCGGCCAAACCTGCGGCTTTGAAGCCCGGTTATTACGGCGCGCCCAGCGTCATGGAAGCATCGCTGGACACCTAGAAAGGCAGACACAGGTAGGGAGCACGTCGCAGAGGGACGCGGTGCGACACGATGGGACGCGGTGGGGGCAAGCCCCCACCCTACCATTGTTGTATGTTGCACTCGCCGACGTTATCGTCCTCATCGCGCGTCCGACGGCGTCAGCTTCCCGCCAGGAGGTCTCTCACGCCTTTGCCGTGGGCGCTCCACATCGTGGTCAGGTTCCACAGCTCGCCGCCGATGTTGAAATCCTTCACGCCAAGGTCCATATACCGCTTCGCCGCCTCCGGCGAATTTATCTCCGCCCTCGGGCGCACCCCGTTCTTCAGCGCCGCCTTAATGCATTTTTCTTCGGCTTCCTTGATATTGGCGGCATTGTCGCGCGCGTTTACGCCGCAGCTCATCGAAAAATCGGAAGGCCCGAACTGGATCATATCGAGGCCCTTTACGGCGCATATCTCATCGATGTTGTCCACCGCTTCCTTCTTCTCTATCATGAAGCAGCAAACGACGTCGCGCAGCATATCCGCAAATTGCATTTGCGTGATGCCCGCGCTGTAGCCGATCAACCTGCGCGGCGTGAACCCGAAAACACCACCGTCCTGCGGGCAATCGGCGCGAAGCATCTTAATCGACGCCTCGACGTCCTCCGCAGTCCTGTGATCCGCGAACAGCACGGCCTGGAACCCGCTGGACACCGCCTTTTGCGCCACGTACGCGCGGTTGGCGTAATCCACTTTGATGATTGTGCCCATGTTGTGCAGCTCCGCAGCCCGCGCGATGTTCTCCAGATCGTGCTGCTCCAGCGGGGCGTACTCGGCCAGGATCTCAACATAATCGTACATCCCCGTGCTGCCGGCGACCTCGGTTATCAGAGGCCAACTGCTAAATATCCTGGTCGCGACGGTGGGCTTTCCGGCGTTAAACAGCTCCCTGATCCGGTTCGGCTTTTTGCCCGGAAACGAAGCGCTTTCATAAACCGATTTTTCAGACATGACAATACCTTCCTTTATCAATTAATATAATAACTTCCTTTAGCAATGAATATTAAACTTAACATCACATCATCACAGCTTAAACAGCCTCTTCACGTTCCCGCCCATCACCAATTCGGCGTCCGCATCGCTTACCTCGCCCTTCAACAGCGCCAGATAGGCTGCCGTCACGGCCCTCATCGTCTCGAACGGCATATCGCTGCCATAACATACGCGGTCCGCGCCCAACTTCTTTACTGCGTTCAACACCGCTTTAAAACTGATCACGCTGCCTACAAGATACAGGTTAGGGCATTCCTGAGCCATCTCCACGCACTCGTTCGCCAAATCGGGCTTGCCGACGCCGCCCATGTGGGCCAGCAGGAAATTCGTCTCCGGATAGCGCCTCGCTATTTTCGCGACGCGATAAGGATGCGTGTAGCTGTACGCATCGACGCCCACATGGAAGCATATCATACCTCCGAGCTTTGCGATCTCCTCCACAAGCGGCATTGAAAAACTTTCGTCGTCGATGTAGTAGCTGTCCTGCGCCCCGTTCAGCTTTACGCCGTAAAACCCGTATTCCAGCATACATTTTTTAATGGTATCGATGGACTTGTCCCGCCCCAAATGCGGGTTGGCCCAGCCAAAGGGCAGCAGCCTGTCGGGGTATTTTTTTGCGGAAGCATGGATATATTCGAGCGATGAATCGATGTCCCGCATATATGGTGGCTGCAGCCAAACCACGGCGCGCGCGACCCCGGCGCGGTCCATTTCGTCGATAAGCGTCTCCACGCGGCAGGACGTAGCCTCGTTAAGTGGGGAAATATGTGTGTCTGCGTCTATAATATACATAGTCGATTCCGTCTCCTTTCACTGGTTTGGATTCGTAGGTAATGTAACGGCGTATCAAGTTGGGTAAACGCCGTCATTTTGGTCTGGACTCGTAGGTAACGTGACGGCGTATCATTTCGGAAAAACGCCGTCTCTATGGCATATTGTCAGATAATATACTATCATAAGCACATGGAAGTTTACAAAAACCCCAATTGCAAAAAAGTGCGTGGCAGCCATATATTATTAGTTCATTGCGCGTATTGCAAATACTATATCGCCAGGTACCAAAAATACGGCGAGAGTAATTTTGTTAAGATGTACAACGACAGGATCATTGAGGGCACGATCGATTTTTCCAAATATCATGGCGCGTTGTATTGCCCCGGCTGTGGCGAGCGCATAGCGACGCGCTACACAACCAAAATAGACAAAAAGGAAGCCTACAGGTTTGTGCCTTCCGCGTTTAATGTAAAACGGGCTAAAAGTTAAAGCTAGATGTAAAAATAAAATTATACAGAAATTATGCGGGGTTAATATAATGACTATCACAGTAAAAGAACGCGGCATATTAAGGGAACTGGCTAAGCGCCAGGCGGAGATTGCGGCGCTGCCGGTTATGGCGGAGCGCGAGGCGCTGTGGCGCGGACTGAACGGCGGGAAGACCGAGCATCCGCTGGTCACAATGGAATTCCACGGGATCGAGAGCGAGGTCTATCCAGCGCCGAATTGCGAGGGCCCGCTCGCGCTGGCGCTCGAGCGCCAGATGGTTCATTATATCTTCAAGCATGAACAGTATAAGGATGATCGCGTGATCCCGGCGTCCGTTTCGGTGGCGATCCCCAACAGCTTTACACCGTTCGGCTTTCTCCCCGAGATCATCCACATGTGCGAAGCGGACGGCGCCGAAAGCCTGGCGTACAGGTACGGCTATGTGTTGAACGATTTGGAAGCGGACAGCGCCGTTTTCGGGGCGTCGACGCGCCATATCGACGCCGGGCTGGCGGAGACGCATGCGCTGATGGAACAGGCACAGGACGTCTTGGGCGACATCCTGGCGGTCCGGGCGGAGTTCCGCCCCGTGTCGTTTAATCCGGCGGGCATACTGCTCCGATATATGGGCATGGAGACGATGTTCATGTCCATCATGGACTACCCGGAGTTGTTCCACAAGATAGTCCGAAGGTTGACGGACGAGTACCTGGCGTATGTCGACGCGCTGGAAGCCGGTGGGGCGCTGGCTTACAACAACGACGCCACCACCGTCCCACAGGATTCGTACGGCTACACGGACGACCTGCCCGGGGCGGGCGGCGCGGGCAACATTGGCGCGGAGGCGGTGGGCGCGGAGGACGCAAAGGACGCGGGGGCGGGCGGGACGCCCGCGTACCCAGCAGGAAGTGCGGGCAAACCGCTTCCCTCATGCGCGGCGCCGCAAGCCTCCGACCTCTGGGTATATGCCAATTCTCAAGAGACGGTGGGCATGTCCGCCGCGATGTACGACGAATTCTTCTTCTCCTACGCAAAAGAGGTCACCGACCGATTCGGCCTGGTCAGCTACGGCTGCTGCGAGCCGGTCCACACTATATGGGCGCCGTGCCTGTCGCGCATGAAAAACCTGCGCAAGGTCTCGGTGTCGCCCTGGTGCGACGAACGCGCCCTCGGCGACATGATACGCGGCACGAAGGTTTGCTACCACCGCAAACCGTCTCCCAACTACATCAGTGTCGACAGCGTCTTCAATGAGGAGGCATTCCTTGCCCATATGGAGGAGACAGTCAAGGCCGCCGCAGGCTGCCCGCTGGAAATAACATTCCGTGACATCACCTCCGTACGCGGCGAGCCGCAGCGGCTGACGCGCGCCGTGGAACTGACGCGCAAGGCGTTCGCCCGCCACTGGCACGGGTAGCCGGTCTATTATTATTATGAAAGTCGTCGGTTCGGGGAAGCGCGGTTCCCCTCACCTAACAGGCGCGAAGCGCCTGCGCGCCGCGTTGTACCCGCGCGCCGCGTTTCGCTGCGATAGTGTCCACGACTCCATACTTTCGTGCCATGCTGGTGGCGGCACCCGTCGTGAACACTATTATCCTAGTTGCCGCGCATGGCCAATGCCCTATTTACCATTGTGCAAAATTCCGCACGGGTAATATTGTCAAAAGGCCGGAACGTGCCATCGGAATACCCTGTTATTATGCCAAGCTCACTTGCTACATACATATACGAAGGATCGTCATATAACCACGGATGATCCCAAGACAAATAAGCGTCTTCATATGTTAAGTCATGCATATCAGTGAATTTATTGCCTAACAAATCCGCGAAATTGTCTGGCACATTATAATTCGCAGTCGAAAAATCAAACTGGTAATCCGTATTAAGCACATTTACTAAAACATGGGCCACGTCGCGCCTGCGCGCCAAGCCAATGCCATAAAAATTCCCCATGCCGTCAGTGCCGCTATGATAATACCAATATATATCAATAGCGTACGACGCATACCACGCATCTTCCTCTTCATACAAGTATTCAGATTTGTTTGGGTCAAAAACCCAACCGGGCGGATTTCCAAGAACAAAAGTTTCACTGACAATTTTCGCCATTTCGCCTAAAGTCAAATTACTATCTGGCCGGAATGTGCCATCCTCATAACCGTTTAATGCCCCCATATTCGTCAAGGCCATAATATCCTTATATGCCCAATGCGCCTCCGTGAGATCAATGAACCTGATGCCGCCGCTAAAAGCGATCGGCAGTTGGCTCAAAACAGGCGCAGAAGCTATGGCTGCAAGAGGCAGTATCGCTATCAGTACAGCTACAGCCAAGAAAAAACTAATTACTTTTTTCATCCTAATATCCTCCTTTATCATCTTAATTTCCTCCAATGTATGAATTACATTAGGCGATTGTAAAAGTCGCGGACGCACAATGTGCGTCCCTACATATGGGCATCCAATTTTACGCATGTACAAAATGTTGTAGGGGCGAACAGTGTTCGCCCGTAAAATACCGTCTT
>WRLR01000080.1 GCA_009777515.1 Oscillospiraceae bacterium
ACCGAGGTGTAGAGGTTATCATAAGTATCGAGATCCTCGTCGCCCGGAGCCAACATAACCGCATCGCCTTCATCAAACGATGAAGATTCGTCGACAGTTGCCGACGGCGCCTCGGTTGCTATCAGCGTCGCTATGTCGCTAAAGGGCGGCGCTATATCGCCTGATATTGTTTCAATTACTTCAATGCCCTCAGTGCCCTCAATATCCTCAGTGCCCTCAATGTCCTCAATGTCCACGGCGCCGCTATATAGCCCCTCGTATATGATAGGCGAAAGCTCGACGGCATATACTACGGTCGCGCTTGTGGCGAAAGCCATGACAGCTAACGCTAATGACAATGCAAATGCTAATACTCTCTTCATGGTAGCCCCCTCTTAAATAATAACCTTGATATAGCACATGACTGCTGACTTTACATAATTTCATGGCTGCCGTGTTGCTTTACTGCATGACTGCTTATTTGCTTTCATTCTATATAAAATATTATTTGTACGTTATCACCTCCCGCTTCATGTTCACGCCAATAACTTTGTATGATCTGAAGTCAATTATACATAAAAAAAATAAAAATATAAACGAATATTATTTATATGGCATGGGTCGTTTGGCACAGGTCGAGTATGATCTGGATTGCTTTGGCATTTGGCAGATACAACACCAGACGTGGGGGGCGAGGAGACGTCCTTTGCCGCCATTGACGGCGAATATTAATAGTTCCCCTCTACCGAACCGTTTATCCATGGGTTGAAAACGGAGGCCAGGTTTATGGAGCGCGGCATCATATGGCTGTACATTGTCGTTGATACTAACTCGGAGGGTTTAGGAAGGGTTTGGGGAATCTTGCTGTACTAAAAGTGCATTGTTGACATTTACAAAAACGCATGTTATTATACACAATCATAAACATATTTGTGATTTAATTAAGTTAAATAGTGAATAATGACCCAAAATAGCTACGAAATGATTTGTCATTCATGATCGAACGATTGTATTATTTGTATTATTTCGCGATCATTTTGGCTTGGCAAACATTTTCATTGAACGATTATTTTGATCGGTGATCATTTTATTGGTCGATTTTTTGGTCTATCGTTTGTAGAAAATATCTACGCAAAAGGGAGAATGGCTTTGAGCGTTAAATATGCTAGAACGGACAGTTCACTTTATGGCGGGAGATTTTTTACCCCCAAGCGCATAACCGGTATAAAAATGTTTCTGCTCGTACTGCCGCTGCTCTGTTTGGTTGCAGTGTTCAGCTACGCGCCATTGTTCGGCTGGCTTATCGCCTTTTGCGACTACAAGCCGGGGCGCCCGTTTTTACAGCAGAACTACAACGTCGGTTTCAGATATTTCCAGATGATGTTTTCCGGCGTCGGCTATTTCCCCACCGTTATGAGAAACACCTTGGTGCTCAGCCTGATGGGCATAGTCACATCGCCGATCCCAATCATTCTCGCCATCATGACGACAAGGATAGCGCAGGTCTTCTCAAAACGAGTCTCCAGGGTCATCCAGACTTTTACGGCGCTGCCGAATTTTATATCCTGGGTGCTGGTGTATTCGCTGTTCTTCGCTCTTTTCAACACGAACAACGGCGCGGTCAACAGCATACTGAAAAGCCTCGGTTTGATTGAACAGCCGACGAATATCCTCATCAACGTGGACTGGGCGTGGGTCTTTCAGATAGGCGTCGGCGTCTGGAAGGGCGCGGGTTGGTCGGCCATCATCTATTTCGCCGCGATATCGGGCATCGACCAGGAGCTGTACGACGCCGCCGACGTGGATGGCGCGAGCAGCTTCCAAAAAACCATGCATGTCACCGTTCCCGGCATACTGCCGACATACTATGTTTTACTATTGCTGGGCATCGCGAACATGCTCAGCAACGGGTTCGATCAATATTTCATATTCCAGAACGCCAGGACGGTCAGCAGGCTGGAAGTGCTTGACACGTATATCTATAAAATCGGGCTTGCACAGTTGCAATTCTCCATGTCGACGGCGATGGGTATGTTCAAGTCCGTCGTCAGCATTACATTATTAACTATCGCGAATGTATCGTCGAAACTAATCAGGGGCGATTCCATATTTTAGTCCGTTAAGCGGACGGCCGGGGGCGGCCGTCCCTACGAGTCGGGGTGCGTTTACGGGCAAATATACGGGCGCGCTCGCGGGCGGGATTTAGGGGAGCTTTCACGGGCGCATTCACGGGCGGGATTCACGGGCAAAGTTGCAGATTTATTCACGGGCAAATCAAGGTGCATTCACGGACGGGATTTACAAGCGGGATTTAGGGGAGCTTTCACGGGCGCATATTATAGAAAAAATTTTCGGGCAGAAAGGCAGCTCAAATGGTTTTATCAATTATTAAGGAAAAAGCTTTTCAAGTAGCGAATTTATTGATATTGGTATTGTTCGCCTTTGTCTGCGTGTATCCATTATATTTCGTTTTTATAAACTCCTTGAGCGGCTCGAATGCGATGGTCAGGGGCGTATACTTCTTCCCGATGGAATTTACGACAGATTACTATAAACAGTTGCTCAGTATGCCCAACATTCCCCGGAGCATTTTTATATCGGTATCCAGGACCGTGCTGGGGACCGCGATTACGGTTACTTGCTCCACTTTCTTCGGCTACATGGTCACGCAGAGGGAGCTGCCGTTCAGAAAAGTCATTTACAGGTTCGTCATTGTGACGATGTACTTCAGCGCCGGCCTCATCCCCTGGTATATTTTAATGCTAAACCTTGGCTTGAAAAACAATTTCCTTCTATATATAATTCCCGGCGCGATGGGCGCGTACTTTGTGATACTCGCTAAAACGTACATCGAGTCGATACCCATTTCGGTCGAGGAGTCCGCTAAAATTGACGGCGCGGGCGTCCTGGTCATTTTTTTCCGGCTGATCATACCGATGAGCCTGCCCATCGTGGCATGCCTTGCGGTGTTCTGCTCGGTTGGGCAGTGGAACTCGTGGACGGACAATTTCTATCTCGTCAGCGACGCAAGGCTCTCCACGCTGCAGTATCTGCTCTATATGAACCTGTCTTACGAAACCGCGAGGATCAGCGACGTGACTGCGACGTCGGACCTACTGCGCGACCGCGCCGTTTCGCAGATTGGGCTAAGGTACTCGCTGAGCATGCTCACAGTCATCCCGATTTTGTGCGTGTACCCGTTCATGCAGAGGTTTTTCGTAAAAGGTATAATGCTAGGCGCTGTCAAAGGCTGAGCATAAAAGCACTGCACCATATTCAAACTCCGTATACAATAAATGGCTGGCGCTAAATAACCGGCGCCACAGCCGTTTATTATATAGACATAAATACACAGGCACATAGCACAAGGAGGATAATCGATGCAAAAACACAGGAACTATGCAAGACAAGCGGTTTGCCTTTTTCTCGCCGCATTTGTAGCGCTTATGGCGCTTGCCGGTTGCGGCGGCACGACGCCACCGGCTACGACGACTGCGGCGGCGGCGACCACAGCGGCTGCAGCGGCCACGACGACGGCAGCGGCGGCCACGACAACGACGGAGCCCGAGCCGGAGTCGGGCTTTGAGCCGATTACCTTAACGATTTTAGGTAATTTCAGCAGTAGCACGCTATTTGAAAACGGCATCATGGAAGACCCGGTCGCACAGTACATCAGGGAAAACACGGGGATATCGATCGATCTATCGATGATACCGGACTCGGGCGATTCGCAGAACAGGGTCAACGCGATGATAGCGGCGAACGACCTGCCGGACATTTTAAACAACAACGGCGGGAACGACCAGCTCCTCAACTGTATTGAGTCAGACCTTATCTGGCAGCTCGACGACCTTATCGATGCGCACGCCCCAGACGTCAAGGCGGACAATTACGCGATGGCGGCGATACTGAACAGAAAGATGAACGCGCCCGACGGCAGCAACAACCTCTTTGTGTTCCCGATGAACAGGGGCTATTGGGACAGCGCGGCCTTCGGCCCACAGAGGGGCTTTGGTATCCGGTGGGATCTGTACAAAGAGCTTGGATACCCGGAAATCACGTCCACGCTTGAACTGTGCGATGTCCTCGCCCAGATGGTCGAGCTCGAGCCGGTCGACAAGAACGGGCAGAAGACATACGGCGGCGCCGTTTGGAACGGCGAGTTCCAGGGCACGTCATTCAACGCCCAGATTCTGATGATGGGCATCGTCAACGGCCCGCATTATATGTTCCAAGTCGATATCGACACTAAGCAAATCCGCGAAGAAAATACGTTGAAAGCTACCGATTCATATTACTGGGAAACCTTGAAATGGCTGAACAGGATGAACAGGCTGGGGATTTTGGACCCTGATTCGTTCACGCAGACATACCAGAACTATATGGACAAGACGTCGGCCGGCACGTACATGATGGGCGGGCTGACATGGTCGAACGCGGGCGCGAACAACACGTTCATCGAAGATGGCACACCCGAAAAGCAGCTCATCTTCCTGCCGTCAAAGATATTCGGGTGGAAAAACATCCGCCTGTACGACAACATGGTCGGCGGCGAGCGGGCCTGGATGGTATCCAAAAACTGCAAGACCCCGGAGAGGGCGGTCCAACTATTTAATTTCATGTCGACGTTTGAGTTTTCGAGAGTCGCGCACAACGGGCCCGAGGGCATAAACTGGTCGATGGCCAGCGGCCTGGCAACGCCGAATCCGGATTATGTGGACATAAAGGGCGACGCGGTCCAGGACAACATGGTGGAAACCGGCGCGAGGATATTCAGACTCTTTACCGGGTACGCGAGTGCGATGATCAATCCCGCCGACAACCAGCCGGTCGACCTGCTGTCCGCCGCGCGGCCGCTTTCGGATATGCACAGGGACTTCATGGACCATTACGGCGCAAGCTCGATGGACGGCGTGTATATGGACGGCATGGACACATATGTCAGCAACGTGGTGGTCAACTGGGGCCAACTGCCCGAGGAGCTGATCACATATTCGACGAACCTTACGGACTACAGGAACACGACATTTGTCGATATCGTGCTGTCGGAGACGGACGAGGAGTTCGCAGCCGAGCAGCAGAAGTTCATCGCCGGGCTCGACGCTTACAGGGTGGACGAGATGTGGCAGATTTACTACGACAACGCGATGTCCAGGGCCGACATGGTCCAGCCGATCTACGACCTGTTGGATAACTAAGCAAAAATATATAATGGTTTTTAAAGTGGGCGGCCATCATCGGCCGCTCACTATTATTATGACGGAGGTATAAAAATGTTGGTGTTGGATAAGGCGAACAGTTTCATTAAAGGGGTGTGCCACCCCAGGAAGCGGCTTGACTTGATTACGCAGGCGGGTATGCAATGGGTCCGCATGGACGTCCCGTTCCCGTACGAGGCGGGCAAGCCCGGCGTCGTGTCCAAGCGGTACGCGGATTTTCGCGAGAGGTGCAAAACGATGTCGGAGAATGGCCTGCGCTCAATGTGCATAACGCCATACCCGCGCGCGTTCGTTCACTATGGCGTTGATCCCGCTTCAGACAGTTGGCTCGGGACGGTCAAGGACGTGTGCAGGTTCATGGCGGCTGACCTCGCGCAGTTCAACGTGGCATGGCAGATCACTAATGAGATGTATGTGTTCCATTTCAGGGTGCCGCTGACCCCCGAGCAGACTATCCCGTTTTTGGCGGCGGGGCTGGAGGGGGTGCGCGAGGCCGTACCAGGCGCGATCCTCGGCCACAACAGCGTGACTGCGGCGGGCTCGGAGTACGATTTGAGCGTGCTGGCCGGCCTTAAGCAGTACGAGCCGCTGATGGACTACATCGGGCTGGACACATACAAGGGCACGTGGGCAAACGGCGAGCCGGACGACATCGTGGCCGACATAGACAGGACGTTCGAGCTTACGGGGATGCCGGTGCTTGTACAGGAGTTCGGGTTCGCGAGCGCGGGCGAGATATTCACGGAAACCGATGTGATTGACTATATAAAGAGCAAAGGCTACAACAGCCTGGAGGAAATATACGCGTCGCCCGAGGACTTTTTAAACCGCATCCCCTATTATGTCGCCGCGCGGGTGATGGAGAGTCCGGAGGCAGACTGGGGCATGAACGCCGTGCGCAGCATGCCGCATATCATCAAAAAATGGCCCGGCAGCAGCAAGATATACCGCCACACCCCCGAGGGGCAGGCGGAGTTTTTCAATAACCTGCTGGGCAAGATGATTGACAACAAAAACACCTGCGGCGCGATGATCTATTGCTGGAGCGACGACTCCGTATGTTTTGGCTGCCGCAACGCCGACTGCCCGTGCGAAACCGCGTGGGGCCTTATGTACAGCGACGAGTCGCCCAAACCGGCGTACGACGTGGTCAAGAGGATTTTTACATCCGTATGATGGCGTCCGTAGGGGCGACCCTGCGTGGTAGCCCGTTATTATATCAACCACATACCATACATCCGCCTAATAACACGTGTAGGTGTCAAATCCAACTGTTAACGCAAAACTACCTATGTCTCATAATATGAGGAGCGTATAAAACATGTCAAAACGTATCGTAGGCATCAGCCCCTGGTCGCCGAGGGACGGCGCGGACTACAAGCTTATGCTGGAAGCAGGCATCGAATGGGTGCGGCAGGGCGCAGCCTTCCCGTTTGGCGAAAACGAAAACGATATAACGCCTGCATATAAAGAGTACTTTGAACGCTATAAAAAAGCCAAAGCGGCCGGTATGCGGCAGGCATGCGTCTCGCCCATACCCGCCGGCTTCCATTACAATAAAGAAACGGATAAGCGCGAGACCTATCGCTCTGTACCGGACTGGGCAGGCGCGTTTGACAGCGACCTGTTTTACGACGTGACGTTCCGTGCAGCGAAAAAGCTGGCGGAGGACACGAAGGACTATGTGGAGCTGTTCCAGGTATCAAACGAGATGGACATAATCGAGTTCCGGGGCGACATGACAGTGGAGCAGGCCGCGCGCTTTTACGTCGCGCAGGCCAAGGGGCTGCGAGCGGGCAACCCAAGCGCGAAGCTGGGCATCAACCCGGCGAGCTATATGTCTGAAGACTCCGCGATCCTGTATAAGGCGTGCTATCAGGACAACCCGGATCTGATGGACTATGTGGGCGTGGACGGCTATTTTGGCTCATGGGCGCCCGGCAAGGTGTCGGACTGGGTCGACGTCATAGACTACCTGCACGAGCTGACGGGCAAGCAGGTGCTGATCAACGAGTGGGGCTACCCGTCCACCGGCGGCGCGCCCATGCCCGACGGGACGGCGAAGCCCTGCGACTGCGGGCATTTCCGGAACGCGTGGCGCGAGGGCCAGACGGAGCAGGAACAGGCGGACTATGTGGCGACGGGCGTGCGCTTGCTGCTGACGTACCCGAACTGCATGGGTTTCCTGTATTATTCATGGGGCGACGACAAAATCTGCTGGCACTGCGGCAAGCCCAACTGCCCCGCCGAATGCTCCTGGGGCATCACCGACGGCAATAACAACCCGAAACCCGCATATTACGCCATGAAAGAGAACGTATTAAAGTATAACAAATAGGCAAAATGGAGGATCAGCCAATGTTATATTGTCCGAGTGACACAAAAATATACGGCGAAAACGCCGAGGGGCGATGGGATGGCGACGTCCTCCATATACGTTTCGAGGCATGTGACTGGCCGATGTTTACCATCGAGTTCCCGGCGATAGACATGGCTTTGGCGGAAGGCGCGGAGCTGGATGTCGAGAACACGGGGGCGTGCGAGGCCGTGATATTCGGGTATGCCGGCAGTGAGAACCCATATTGCTGGTCGTCCGGCATATTGCGCCTCGCCCCCGGCGAGCGCGGCAAGCTGCGCATCTTCATCTTCCAGGATAAGCCGCCGGAAGTGGCGAAGGCGTTCCCCCACATGATGGGTGTGCCGGGGCGCTCGGCGCACATGGAGTGGCCCGAGGCGCCCAAGCCGGCGGAACTGAACAGCCTGCGCATCGAACTGGAAGGCGCCGGGAGCGCTGTGCATCTTGCGGTGCACGGCGCGCGCAGGTACGGCATCCGCACCCCTCCATCGGGGAAGGCCGCCGAAAGCCTCTACCCCATCATGGATCAGTTCGGGCAGTACCGCCATGACGAATGGCAAAATAAAATACATCGGCACAGCGACTTCGCGGCGCACAACGATGACGAGATGCGCGAAATAGCGGCCAGCCCCTGCGCCCCGGAGCGCAACAAATACGGCGGCTGGGCCGGTGGCCCGCAGTTCGACGCGACCGGCCACTTCTACACAAAACAGGTGGATGGCCGATGGTGGTTCATCGACCCGGACGGGCGGCTGTACTGGGCGTTCGGCCCGTCATTTGTGCGCCCGTCGTGCAAGGCCAAGACGGACGGCCTTGAGTATTTATTCGAAGAAATTGTACCGGAAGGCGATTATTACAAAGCGAACCTGAAGCGCAAATTCGGCGAGAGCCATTGGATGGAAGGCTTTATTGACAGGGCGCATGATCGCATGCGGCATTGGGGCATGAACACATTCGGCACCGCCGCCGACATGGACCTGTGCCTCACAAGCCGTACTCCCTACTGCATGCACATCTATTCGTTGCGGTTCGCCGCGCGCTACGGGCTGGGGGAGCTGGACGCCGCCTGGAAGCAGCGGCTGGAGGTAAACGCCGCCAAAGTGTGCGAAGCGACGGCGGACGACCCGTTCTGCATCGGTTATTTCATCGATAACGAGATACACGACAAACCTGATTTCGGGCGGTGGGACTACTACTATGCCACATGCCGCGATGTGCAAAAAAAATACGCGCCAAACAAGCTGTTCCTCGGCTCGCGGCAAGACTGGCACCGCTTCCCGAGGGGCGGGGTTCCGGTGCGCATAGACCACTCCGACGGCCCCGACGCGCATGACTACTCCGACACCTACAAAGGCTACGAGGCCGTACTGCGCGCGTACGCAGTCCACGCCGATGTCCTCGCCTTTAACCAGTACCGCTACACTTATTACAACCTGCGTATGCCCGATTACGCCAACAAGCCCATCCTCATCAGCGAAACGACGGTGGGCGCGCTGGACAGGGGCATGCTCCACCCGAGCCTACGCCCCACGCAATCGCAGGAGGAGCGCGCCTTCGCATGCAGCCACATGCTGGCCAGCGCGCTCGCGAACCCGTGGATTATAGGCCTGCACTGGTTCATGTATATGGATCAACCATGCACGGGTTGGGAACACAACGGCGAAAATTTCCAGATGGGCATCGTAGATATATGCGACACGCCATACCCGGAGCTGCTAACAAGCATAAAAGAAGCCGGATACTCAATGTACAGCCGCCGGTATGGGTCATGAGTTAAAAATTATCTAATTAATATCGGCATCAGTTTGATTATTTTTTATTTTTTGCATTTCGGCTATAACATCATCTAGATCGTGCAGTCGTCCTGCGCAAATATCGTCATAACCTTTTTGCAACTCATTGTTTAACTCTTCCGCGTTCATCGCACCGATTGTCACAGGCATTCGGGCGGGTAGCTTCATATCGAACGGAATGCCTCTTTGCATGATGATTTGCCGCAAGAACAACCCAATTGCATTGGACATGGGAATTCCCAGTTGATTCAGAATATGCTCCGCCTGTTCTTTTATTTCCGGCTCAACACGAGCAAACACATTTGATTTTTTTTGCAAACAAATCACTCCTGACACCTAAAATCCCGTAATATTTTATACCTACACCGGAATATCTACTTCAAACGCTTCGTAAATGATTCGTTGTTCCTTGGTTATCGGCGTAAGTATCCGGATGCCTTTCACCATTTGAACCCTCAATTTTGACAATGTTAATATCATTTTTCTCATAGTCATTTTAGCATAAAGCTTTTTGCTCAGCATAACATTGTGGATGCCAGTTTCGGAAAGGATTTGCAAGCTTTATTTTTATGAAGACAGCTTGTGTTACTTGCTTTACAGCCCATATATATGCTCTAATGTTGTGTAGGTATAAATTATTGTGGGAATTCAAGCTACAAATAACCGATAAAAAGTGAGGGATATAGATGGATGATCTTACAAATAGCTACGATGCATTATGTAATGATATATCTACGCTTATTGATGAAAGCCGACGTAGGATTTACGCCCATGCAAGTGGTTCTACCGTGCTGCTATTTTGGAATATTGGGCAACGAATCAATAATGAAATTCTAGAAAATAAGCGTGCCGATTACGGTAAACAGATTGTGTCGATGCTGTCGACACAATTGAGAGCAAAATATGGGAGCAGTTTTGCTCTTCGCAATCTTCGCCGCATGATACAATTTGCGGAGCAATTTCCTGATTTCGAAATTGTGTCGATGGCATCGACACAATTAAGTTGGTCGCATTTTATTGAAATTTTACCACTAAATACATTGGATGCAAAATTGTTTTATCTAAATGAAGCCAATCGCGGGATAATCAGTGTGGCCCAGCTTCGTGAAATGATTAACCGTAAAACATATGAACGAAAAGAAATAGCAGACACGCAAATATCATCCATTTCACCAATCCCTCTAGGAACATTCAAAGACCCTTATTTATTTGATGTACTTGGAATAAAAGACGAATATCTGGAAGATGACGTAGAAGAAGCAATACTTCGTGAGCTGGAAAAATTCATCTTAGAATTTGGTAAGGGCTTTACCTTTGTCGAACGACAAAAAAGGATGATAATTGATGGCCGCGACTATAAATTGGATTTGCTACTATATAATCGTCATTTAAGGCGCCTTGTGGCTGTGGAACTAAAATATGGTCGGTTTGAAGCCGCCAATCTCGGGCAGATGCGGCTATACTTAGGATGGCTTGATAAATATGAGCGGCAAGAAAGTGAAGAAGCGCCAATTGGCTTGATACTTTGTTCTGAAAGCGGTCGCGAGGAAATCGAGCTTTTGCAATTAGACCGTGACGGAATACTCGTTGCGGAATATTGGACAACGCTCCCGCCGAAAGCAGAGTTTGAACAAAAAATCCACGCAATACTTGCCGAAACCCGCGATAGATTATCACAACGGAGATTATTACTGCTGGAGGACGAAAATGATTCATAAACGTTTTATATCGAAATGTTTTGATAATATGCGCCAATGATGTATAATAGTGTTTATTAGTTAACGTTATTCTGTGTGCGCAGCCACTGGCGCCATGTTACTGATTAAGGCGCCGGACAAGATGCTTGCCATGTTGGTAGTCATGTTAGCAACTATATATAAAGTAATAATAAAATTCGAGAATTTGTATTAATTTGAGGAAAAGTCGATGCGGGAAGTAGATTATAGCAATACGCCCGGTTATGACAGAAATACATCTGAGTATTATAGGTATGGTTCCGGGTATAGGGGGTTCGATTTTGTCAGCCGCGTTGTCATGATTGCGGCTATGGTGGTGGCGACTATATGCTTGCTCGCGCAGACGGGGGCGTATGGCGCTTTGTCCGGCAGCCTGGTGGGCGGGGAGGAAGCGTGGCAGGTGGCGTCCGCGCCTTATATTGACGCCAACATAGGCGGCGACGATGAGAGCGAGGTCGAGGAAGAAATAATTGTCGTTCCCACTGTGACAGTCAAGCCGGACATGATTGCGGCTGCCAGGCTGATGGGCGGCGTGTCGGCGGCGGTTTCACTGTTCATGGAAGATGGCGCGACGACGAATGGCAGCGGAGCGGCGGATTGGAATCCGAGCGCATTTACGAGCATGGCGGCAGCCGGTAATAATGGGTTTTCTTTATTAGCCAATGATAAACCGGTCGGCGCGGATATTGTTGGCAGTGGCGAGTTGGATGATAATGGCGACGGTGGGGCGCTTGTCATTGGCGACGGGCCCGTACCGTCCGCAGCGTTTTATGGCGACTCGCAAAACGGCAGCGCATATAATGGCAGCGCGTACAATGGCAATACAAATATTAATATGCTATTTAACGGGTTCGCATTCAATGGCGCGGGATACGGCGGCGCCGCGCAAAATGGCTACTCCAACGGCTATACTAGCGGCTACAATGGCTACAACGGCTATATGAACGGTTACCACGACGGCGATGGCGCCGGCTTCCCGGCTGTCCATACATTCTTTTCGTCTTTGTACAATTTCTCATACGATGTCGCCAGTGCGCACCAGGCCCAGCTCGACATGCGGGCGGACTCGCTATCTTATGCGCGCCAGCTCGCGGCAGCCAAGTATTTGGCGCAAGCTGCGTATCAGACGCAGATAGCGGGGAGGCAGGCATTTATCGATGCCCACGGCAAGTCTGCCGCAGACATGAGCGAGGGCGAAATCAACGCAAAATACAACAACGATTATTTTATGGAACGCCTGAGGGAGATGGGCTTTTTCAGAAACGACAAGTACAGCAACGACGTCAACAGGCGCAACGCTATAATCCGCGCCCAGAGCGCGTTCAACCTCCCCATCACCGCAAAGATCGACCTGGAAACAAAGCGCGCGCTGATTGATGGGACCGACTATGTCCCGAGGGACTATTTTACCGAGGCGCACCCGGAGGGCATGTGGGTCGTGATTAACAGGTACGAGAGGCATCTCACTTTATACATCGACGATACCGTTATTGCGAAGTACCCTGTCGCGGTCGGCTCACCCATGAGGCTCACGCCGGAAGGGAAGTTCACATTCGTTTCGAAGGCTGTGAACCCGCGCTGGGGCGGAGGCGGCCATGCGGCGCCGGTCGCGGGCGGTGCGCCGAACAACCCGCTTGGCAAGCGATGGATGGGGTTGAGTATAGGCGGGGGCGGCTCGTACGGCGTGCATGGCAACATATCGGCATATTCGATAGGAACATTCGCAAGCAACGGTTGCATACGCATGATCAACACCGATGTGGAGCAACTGTACGAAGTCATACAAATCGGCACGCCGGTATGGGTGGGGACGACGGAGAAGCTGCAGGAGTGGGGGGTATACCAGATGCTGGGCAGTTGGGAGCCCGATCAACCGGATTTTCACGATTACCTGCCCCAATCGCTGCTGTACGAAGAATAGGCGTTATATCATATAAATTACGGGAGGCATGCGAACTATGTATACGCTTCAATCCGACAGGCTGAGGGTGGATGTGTCCGAGCCAGGCGTGGCGCCCAATACGACGACGCGCTTTGACCGCGCGGGGTTCGTCGAGGAGGTCGTGCTGGACGGCATACACCGTTTTTGCGCGAGCGAGCCTCGCAACCTATCGCATACAAGCTCGGGCGGGCGCGGCATCTGCAACGAATATATCGTGACGACCGCCGAGGAAGCGGCGATAGGCGATTATTTCATGAAGCCCGGCATCGGCCTTTTGCTTAAAGAAACCGACAGCCCGTATAGATTCATGAATCCATACAAAGTCGACCCATTCACAATCGACGTGTCGCATGTGGCGAATGTGATACAGTTCGTGACGCAGCCGAAGCTGTGCGGCGGCTATGCGCTGAAGCAGGTAAAACGGATGGAAGTCGTCGGCAACCGGCTCGATATGTGCGTCAAGTTGGAAAACACCGGCGAGAAGGAATTTGTCGCCCGCGAATACTGCCATAATTTCATCACCGTCAACTGCATGACCCTGGGCCCGAACTACAATCTCGAATTCCCGTCGGGCAAGGATCGGGGCGATGCGCAGCTCGAAGGCGAGCTAATGGCGGCGGGCAAGGGTTTCACTTTTTCGGGGCCGCTGCAGAGGGCGCGGATGTTTACAATGGAGGCCGACGAGTTTTCGACGGCGCCGGGCAAGCCTTTTGAATGGATATTCAAGAACGTCGCCGAGGGGGCGCAGGTGCATGTGTATGAGCAGATCGACCTGTGCCGCGTCGTACTGTGGTCGGTCAACCATATGATGTCTACGGAAAGTTTCCACGCCATCAAGCTAGCCCCGGGCGAGAGCGACGAGTGGAAGCGCTCATGGGTTTTTGATGAGATTAAATAACAAAATTTTTAGGGGGTCGGCATTTGTTTTCTGAGGATCTGTATCTAACATCGGTGACTGCAAAATCGCTTTATGAAAAATATGCCAAGGATTTGCCCATCGTCGATTTCCACTGCCATTTGAGCCCGCGCGAAATCAGCGAAAACCGTCGTTTTTCCAACATCGGCGAGTTGTGGCTCGCGTATGACCATTATAAATGGCGGGTGATGCGGGCGTTCGGCATCGACGAGGAGTTGATCACAGGCGGCGCGGATTGGCGCGACAAGTTTTTGGCGTTCGCTAAAATATTGCCGGAACTGGCCGGGAACCCGCTATATATATGGTGCGCTTTGGAATTGAAGCGCTATTTCGAAATTGACGGGCCGCTGCACGAGGGCAACGCAGAAGCGATATACGACAGGACGGCGAACATGATCGCAGAGCGCGATATGTCTCCGTCGTATTTCATAAACAAATCAAAAGTCGAGTTCGTCGCGACGACGGACGACCCTGCGGACGATTTGATATACCATAAGGACATTGCGCAAAACAGCGCATACGAGCATTGCCGCGTCGTACCCGCTTTTCGCCCGGATAGGGCCATGGGCGTCGAGAGACCGGGGTTTGCCGCTTATATAAAATCCCTGGGCACGGCTGCGGGCATTAAAATCAAAAGTTTCAAGGATATGATCGAGGCATTGGAAATCCGTCTGGTAGCTTTTAAAGAAACTGGCGCCATGATCAACGACAACGGGCTCACGGGCTTTGCCTGGGCCGACTATACGAAGGGGCAGGTCAGGCGGGTGTTTGAAAAGGCCCTTAACGCAGAGAACGCTGGGGCGAAGGGTGTTGAAAAGGTCGGTGGGACGAAGGGAACAGGCGCCGCGAAAGAGGCAGGCGCCGCGAAGGGGGCATGCGCTGCGGCGCTGAGCGCGGAGGAGATAGACATATACCGCTCGGCTTTCCTCTACGAAACGGCGAAGCTCTATGCCAAGCACGGGTTCACCGCCCAATATCACATCGGGGCGTACAGGGGCGCGAACAGCGCCATGAACGCAATACTTGGCCCGGACACGGGCTTTGACAGCGTCGACGACGCGGCTGGGATCCGCTCGTTCGGCACACTGCTGGATCGTTTGAACAGCAGCGCGGGCGGTTTACCTAGAACAATTTTATATCCGATCGATATAAACCAATTTGAAGCGTTCGCGACGCTCGCCGCCAATTTTTGCGGCAAGGGGCGCGGCTGGGTTCAACTGGGCGCGCCTTGGTGGTTCAACGATCAGTATTACGGCATCATAAAACAATTCGAAAGCGTGGGGAGCATCAATCCCGTCGCTCTGTCGATAGGGATGCTCACCGATTCGCGCAGCTTTTTATCATACCCGCGTCACGAGCTATACAGGCGGGCGCTATGCAGCTATTTTGGCGCAATCGTAGACAGAGGTGAATACTTTTCCGGCGAGGAAGCGCTTGGAAAAATCATTCGCGGCATATGCTACGAAAATGCCAAATCATATCTGGGGCTTAATAAATAGACATGAAAAAACTTAATCTGAAGGTAGTTTCGGCGGCGGCGGAAGCGGCGGCAAACTTAAAAAAACGCCCGGAGCGCATTTTGCAGTTTGGCGAGGGCGTTTTTTTACGCGCTTTTGCGGATTATTTCATCGACCGGCTCAACGCAAGCGGGCTTTTTAACGGCAGCATCATCATTGTCCCCCCCACCCCGCGTGGCAGCGCCGAGCCGCTAAATAACCAGGACTGCTTGTATACGGTATTGTCGCGGGGGCTGGACGCCGACGGCGACCCGGTGGGCGAGCGCCGTATTATCACATCGGTTTCAAGGGCAATCAACGCATATACCGATTTTGACGCGTATATCGCCTGCGCGAGGAGCCCCGATTTGCAAGTTGTTATATCTAACACAACGGAAGCGGGGATTGTTTTCGACGCCGATGCGAAGAGGAGCGACAGGCCGCAGTTGGGCTTCCCGGCCAAGATCGCGGCATTCCTGCATGAGCGCTACAGCCATTTTGCGGGCGACCCCAGCCGAGGCTTGGCGTTTTTGCCCTGCGAACTGATAGAACGCAACGGCGTCGCGCTGCGCGAGTGCGTTATGCGGCACGCGGACGCATGGCGCCTTGGCGACGACTTTAAGCGATGGGTGGACGCTTCTTGCGTATTCGCGGACACCTTGGTCGATCGCATCGTTATGGGGTATCCGGCGGACGAGGCCGACGCCCTCGCGGCGGAACTGGGCTATGACGACGCGCTGCTGGACGCCGGGGAGCTGTACCACTTCTGGGCCATCCGCGCCGGCAGCGGCGCGGCAGATATAAAAGCTGAATCTGCCAATGAGGATGTTGCCGCAGGGGACACTGCTACAGGGGGTTCTGCTGCAAGGGGCACTGACACAGGGGGCATTGCTACAGGGGGCATTGCTACAGGAGACACTGCCGCTATAGATTTACCTTCGCTGCTGCCCTTTCACAAGGCCGGGTTGAATGTTGTATATACGGACGACATCGAGATGTACACGCTGCGAAAAATCCGCTTGTTGAACGGCGCGCACACAGCGCTGGCCTCCTGCGCCCTGCTCAGCGGCGGGTGTGAATATGTGAGGGAAGCCGTGCAGCGCCCGCTATTCGACGATTACCTGCGCGCCATCCTGTTCGATGAAATACCTGCGACATTGACGCCGCAATTTGACAGCGGCGAGCTTTCCAAGTACGCGCAAACCATACTGAACCGATTCGAAAATCCGTATATCAACCATAAGCTGTCAGCCATCATGTTGAATGCGACGTCAAAATACAAGGTGCGGCTATTGCCATCCATATTGGAATACTACCGCCGAAAGGTTGCTCCGCCGCCAGCGTTGACGTTTTCCATGGCCGCGTTAATTTCATATTACAGAGTAAACAGGGATCGGGTGGCAGACGATGCGCAGACACTGGAGTTTTTCACGCTATTATGGGAGCCTTTCTCCTTTGCGAACAGCGCCAAATACGCCAGCACGTTCTCACTTGCGGAGTGTGCGCTGGAAAACACAGAATTGTGGGGCGAAAATTTGAATAGGCTGCCGGGGTTCACGGAAGCAGTCGACGGGCATTTGCAAAACATAATCCTGCATGGCGTCGACGCCGCGCTGGAATCCATGTTGAAACCATCGTAGGGACGACCGCTTTCGTAGGAGGCGTACTCACGGTCTTCCGTTCCGACTAACTGTGTTATGGGATAAAAAAACGGGCGATTCTCATCCCTATTGCATATATGGACGCGCCAATCGGTATTACGAATATCAAAATAATAATAAAAACGAACAGGATCTGGCTAGTGCGCGACTTTCGATTTAACGCAGGTTTGGGTGTCTTGTATTCTATAGGTTGGCTGTCAAATGCTTCTATAAGTTCCCTGGCGCGCCCCAGTTGCTCGGTAGACACATATATATTAACGGGCGAAGCGCCGTGCGGGCCGGCAGCGCCCGAGACCATTGCGTAGGGCGATGGCTCGCGCTGTTCCAGCACAGCTATTATACTGTTCTTTCTGAGCACATCCTCATAAGCCCCGGCTGTCAGTTTGTCCGGGGCAGCGAGCAAAAACGCGGAAGCATTTTTAACATTTACATTAATGATTCCATCATCTTCTGCTCGCGTGGTGCTATCTGGCGCAGACAGCATCACCGTGCTATCAAGCGCAGTCGGCACTGTGGTGTCGTCTGCATTTGGAAACACCACGGTGTCATTAATATCATCCATCCATCCTACCGATTTTTTAGTATCAGACATATTTTGATATATACCCGTATTTGTCGCCTAACATCAACCTTACCGCAAATCGGGTAGGAGGTAGGTGATTAATTCACCTACCGACCTCCCACACCACCGTACGTACCGTTCGGTATACGGCGGTTCCAAGTTTTACGCACTAACCTTTTGGTAATAATCCGAGAAGAATACGTACCCAGCCTGCCTTAGCCTATCATTGGTTAGGGCAGTTTTTACTACCACGCCTTCGACGGCGCGCCAGTAGCCCTTGCTGGTGTTTGCGACCTTGTAAGCCCCGCTGTGGCTGATTCCGAGTTTTCGTAGGTTCTTGTATTTCGTCTTTGGTTTCTTCCACTGCTTAAAGATTACGACGCGGATACGATGTCGCATCCATTCGTCAATATCCTGTAGCTTTGTTTTCATTCCTGCCAATTTGAAGTATTGCACCCAGCCAGTAATAAACTGTTTGAGTTTTAGCTTCCTGTAATCATTCCCCCATCCGTTACTTCGGCTTGTAAGCTCCCTTATTTTGGATTTCATTTTCACAATGCTCTTCGGATGTACGTACAGCGCAGCTATTCCTCTTTTGGCGATTCGAAACGAATACCCCAAAAACTTCACCCCTCGGACGTACGAAACGCTCGTTTTATCACGGTTGACTTTGAGGAACAATTTGTTCTCAATGTATGGCGTGATGTTTTCAAGCGTCCTTTCGGCGGCGCGTTTGCTCTTGCAAAAGATTAGCATATCGTCCGCATATCGAACGTAGTTATGTCCCCTGCTTTCCAACTCGTGGTCAAGTTCGTTCAACAACACGTTCGCAAGCAATGGACTCAACGGCCCGCCCTGCGGCACGCCCGCTTCGGTTTCTTCAAACTTCTTGCACACTATGACCCCTGCACGCAGATATTTGTGAATCAGCGATATTACCCTGCCGTCCTCAACATCCCGCGATAGCAGTTGAATCATTTTGCTCTGATTGACGGTATCGAAGAATTTCTCCAAGTCCATATCAACGACGTATTTATATCCCTCGTCTATGTATTCAAGACATTTCCTCAATGCGTCGTGGGCACTGCGACCCGGTCTGAATCCGTAGCTTGTCTCTGCGAACTTCGGCTCGTATATTGGCGTAAGCACTTGCGCGATGGCTTGCTGGATTACCCTGTCCACTGCTGTCGGTATCCCCAGCGGTCGTTTCTTCCCGTCCTCCTTGGGTATTTCTACCCGTAGGACTGGGTTCGGTCGGTATTTGCCGCCCAGAATGGCTCGCAGGATCTCCTCCTTGTGGACGGCAAGATATTCGCCGAGTTCCTCGACGCTCATCCCGTCTACCCCGCCCGCGCCGTGATTCCGTTTTACACGTCTATACGCTTCGTTCAGATTTCGTCGTTCAAGGATTCTTTCCAGCATTGTCGTTCTCCTCTAGGTTGGTGGTTGATGGTGTTGTTTTCAGACATCCCTTTTCCAGTGTCGGCGCTCCGTCATACTCTTCGTGTTCCGCACTATCCCTTTGACGTCAGCCCCCTTTCGGGGTTTTCTGCTTTCTCGCCCAGTCAGGGTATCATTCATTTACTACCATCTCGCTTGGTTCAGCCCTTCACGGCGCGGTAGTTTCGCCGCTACTATGGCTTCTGCTGACCCCTCACGGCAAGTTTTGCTCCGTGTTGCACCCTTCGTTGACTGACACGTCCGTGAGGTCTCCCCGGGTAATTGCGCAATCTTCCACTCTTATCTCCGCCATATTTACATTGCATGGTTCCGTGCAGCTATTGGGCTTTGACTTCAATTGCAGCCTTACCCCCATGCCCTGCCTAATATGATTTCTGTTCGTCGGAACAGAGTTTTGCCGCCGTCTTCCTTCAGATTCCGCCTCGCGACGGACACCCTTGACTTTGGCTAACGCTTGCCGCTGCCGGCCACGTTCGGGACTTTAACCCTATAGATTGCGCCCATGCCGGGCGCACAATAAAAGCCCTATTTTTGGGCTTTTGCGGGTACTGGTATTGGTTTTTGATTCTAAACTTTCATGGTGCTAGTGTCGAAAGACGGGATTCCTAACGCTAACCACAAAGTTATACATCCTTACCGGATTGCTGCAAAACGGCTTTCTT
>WRLR01000081.1 GCA_009777515.1 Oscillospiraceae bacterium
TGATAGATTTTAATAAATAAAAAACCGCCCTTGACAATCGTTACAATTGTCAAAGACGGATTTATTCATATCCGTGGTGCCACTTTGATTCGCGGGACTAAAGGCCCCGCCTCGGAGGATTACAATCATAATCCCCGCCGAATAACGTTGGCGAAACGTCGTGGAGTACTCGGAGACGGCTGCTGTACAGAACCACTGCTTGCCGTACCTTTGTCCACGCCCTCAGCGGCCCATTTCAGAGTCCGTCGAGCCTGCCCGCAGCCTGTACCTTCGGCTGCGCGGCGACCCGCAAACCCCCACGCGCTGTTTTCTGCGGGTTCCCAGCAGCCCCGCTCTCTGCAAGCTCATACGCGTTTTTATCTCCGCCTCAACGGTTTGGACAATATTAAATTATATGGCTATCATACATCCATCATCCTTATTTGTAAAGCATGTTTTTTTGGAAATTCCCTATATAATTAAACCATATAACTAAAACAAAACTATTTTTATTGTGTTTTCATGCGTTCCGGGCATATGCCCAAGTTCGACTCCCGCCAATTATTTTTTTATTATCCATATTTCGCTTACGCAAAATGCGTTCAATCGGCCGCTAACCTGCCAGGTGAGTTCAAGATCACCATTGCTATATGAGGCTTTGGGCAACGGGTACTCAAAGATGGGATTCCAGGATGTATAAGGGGTTACTTCGATCATTTCATGTATCAAATGGCCGCTGGCTTCGAGCCGCGCCGCGATTTGGCTTGCGGTATCGCGCGCAACGAGTATCGGATAGCTGAAACGCAATGTATACTCAGCGCCCGGGTCAAGGCCGCTGTAGCGCACCTTGAGGGGAGTACCGTATATGACTCTGGCGCGCCCCACCCATCGCAACGTGACGGGGAATTCATCGTACCATCCCCGCATGTTGTGCATGAGCATCTGCAGGCCATAAGGATCGTGGTTGATAGCCGGTGAGCGCAAAAATCCCGGATCGTCCTCCCAGCTTATATCCCTGACGACGCGTTCCCGGAACGTGCCGATATCGCCCAGCCAGTCGTAAAAACCGCCTTCACCCGGGTCGTTCCGCTTTAGCAACCGGGCGATTTCCGCCAGCCTGCCCGCTTCATCAGGCAGTTCCCATATGCGCGCCATATGCGTCATATACCATTGATAATCGTTCAATGGCATATCCAGCGAATCCAGGTAAGCGCCGCGTATCCAGCTTTGACCGGAATGGCGGGTCGTCGTCAGTTTGATTTTGATTGACTCGAATAGGCTGTCGGCAAGTTGTTGTATACGCCGCCGCAATGCCCCGTCCGTCGGTTCGTCAAATGTCCGCCGGAAGCTTTGCCTCGCTTTGCGGATAGCCTCGCGCGAACCGAGCGCCGACGCCGAAGCCAGGGCGCCGAGGGCGTCTTTTTCCAATTGCTTGTCATAAATATAGCGCCGTTTAGCTTGATAGTCGCTCAGAGCGCGCAGCAATGCCATCTGGAAACGATAATTGCCCTTTGTCGCCACAGATAAAGATTTTTCCAATTCAACAAAACCTTTATAAACAGCATCTATATTATCGTTCGCCTCGGCATAACCGGCCCAATTGGCTTCCGTCGCCAGGATAAGCCCGGAGAGCGCGTCGACTATGTCCGGATCAATCAGCAGCCGCACATAATCGCGGATTGTCTCTTCTGCGGCCATATTTGGGTCGAAGTCCTGATCGCCCCATACCATCTTGTTGACGTCGTCGTGCACGCCCTCGGAATATGTGATGGAGCCAATCGTGTATGGCGCGTGGAGATTGTGAATATGCTTCATAGCCGCGGGCCTGGCATTGTTGCCTTCGCGCCCCAACGTAAGGGCGAAGGGGATATCCCATTCGGGCAGCTCGAACTGGCTGCTCGAGTTGTGCGTAATATCGGGATAGTGCCGGATGCGGTGTTTATATTTTTCGGGCAGTCGATCTTGCATCTCCTTGATGGTATCGCGTTCCCAAGGGGCGAAGCATACGCCGTATAGCCATTCTGGTTCCTTGTCGACCTCTGCGTAAAAATCCTCGTACCAGCCAGGCGCCGGCGAGAATGATTGCGGCGCTATCCAAACGCGCGCCGCCGGGTGGTATTTATGTAATATTTTCATGCTGTCGCACGCGACAGGGAAAAAATCTTTAGGATGCAGTTCGCCCGGATCCCCGGCTGGGATCAATACCGCGTCGATATAGGGCATCCGGGAAAATATCTTTTCGCGTTCATTGAGCTCGGCCTGATAAGCGCCCGGATCGCTATAATTGTCGCCCATATTGGGGTACCACAGCCAAACGTCCATGCCATAGGAATGGATTATGCGCGAAAGCTCCAGCATCATTTCAAATGGGTCGCGGGGGAAAACTGTTGAAAACAGTTTGTCGTCCGTCCGTGGCGGCAATATCTCTATGGCGTTCGAGCCGAACAAAGCGAGATCACGGATATATCGGTCAAACTCGCCGATGTCCCAACAAGGGCATGTGTTTTGTTTGTCGCGGTACGCAAGCTGGTGCCCGCGCAATGGATATTTCGGCGTGACGGACATATCCGTGAGTTCCGGGGTGCGTTTGATCGCACCATCCTTCATGTACAGCTTCCTTAAAACCCGCGCCATGCCATACAAACAGCCCCGCCCATCTGCGCCGCAAACGATGATGGCGGTTTTATCGCCATTTTCGCGTACTGTGATCAAAAAGCCTTCGCTGCCCGGTTCCGGGAGCGCTGCGGGCATTTGTGCGAACAATTCCGGGCAATCCGCCCGCAGTGCAGCGCGCGTGGCGATGATGATATAGCTTCCGTTTTCAGGTATCGCTGGCGCCATTACCAATTGCACGCCGCTGCGCAACGCGGCTTCTTCGCGAAAAATCCCAGCGACCCGCGCGACAAAAGGGGTATCCCCAGCCAGCGTCACGATCTTCATGTCATTTAATAACATATGCGCACAGTTACCCTTTCAGGCACGGGGAGGCTGGCGTTTTGCATATCAGGCATATTCGGGTATGTTTCGGAGTTGGGCAAATAGCGCAAAGGTTTGGTCCTTATTACGAGGCGCTCCAGATCATTGACCTTGTTGAGGAAACGCGGGTAGTCGGCCGGCTGGTACATTTGGCCGTCGAGCAGCACTGTGTAAATGTTCCGGGCGCATTCGGCCCTGATGGTCAGCCTGTGCCACCCCACCTCGCGGCCAAAGTTGAACGCAGGGTAGCTTCTTGCGGCATAGCACACGTATGCCTGCTCGCCGCCAATCAAAACGCGGCAGGCGACGACCCCGGTTTTATCCGCAAGTTCGATCTCCAATTTATGCTGCCGCTGCTTATTTTCCTCGGAAAGCCATCCCGAGTAATAGTCGTCATAGCCATGGCGTTCCAACATGAAATCCAGCGATACTTCGACGCTCTCGCTGGTGGGGAAAAGGCGCATGGCTTTCGCGTAGTCGCAAGGGTCTTTGTCGGCAATCCGCAAGCATGCGACGCCGCCCGGCAGCGTGGCAGGGCGCACCGGCGCCCATAACGGGCTGTAAATATTCCATTTGTCGGCATAGCCGTCGGCACAATCCGAAAAGTCATCGTCGATGTATTCCGCCACGTGCCGGGCGATGGGGACGGGCACGCGCGTGACAAAAATATCCTCTTTATTCATGCTTTCGCAGAGCCACATCGCATCTTTTGGGTAAACTGGGTTACCCTCGACGATTCCGCGTATGTATTGGGGCCCCATGTCTTTTGCGTGCCCTGCGTAGCGCCGGGGCGGGACTTCGCCCAACAGCGCGGCCATATCGCCAAACCCGACCCCGTCTTCCGAAGTGACGGCTACCAGCGGGAAGCGGCGCTCGCCCACCAAACTATTGATGTATGCAATGGCGTATTTGCCATCGCTGGTTTTTTGGCCCCACATCTTTGAGCCGGTTGTCGCAAATGTGGGCTCTTCCGCCAAGCACCAGGTTTTACCGCCATCGTCGCTGCGCCCGACGCGCGAATTCTTCCATAGGGCGACGACCGAATCGCCGTTTATATGATACCAGCAAAAACTGGACGCGGACTCAAAGTCGTGGATAGGCATAAAACCATTGTAAGACTCCACCACAGGCGCTTCTTTTACCTTGAGCCTGACATAGGGATCCCGATCGCCATGCTCTTCCGCCCACTGCTGAGTCACCAATATATCGGCGAGCAGTTCCTCGCAAGCGTTTACAAAACCTGCGTCTTCCGATTTTGTATAAAACGGGAAGGGGAGCTTTTCCTCCGTCCAGCCGGAATAATCCAGATACTTGATAAAGAATAGAGGCCCCATGCTCCCGTCCGCGTATATTTCGCGTATGGCGCGGCCGATGCCATAATTTTGCCAAGGGACAGTTTTATAGTAGGGGCTGTGGCCGTAAAACCCGGTGACCAACAGCCTCCCGCCAGGCGACTGGTAAAAAGCCATGCGCTGGTGCATAAACGCGTCCCGGTCTTCCGGCACTGTTATTGTTTTGCCGTCGGCGCAATTATATATGCCGGCGGGCGCCTTTATCATAGGGAACGATACTTGCGGCTTTTCCCAAGCGATGCCGTCCGGCGAGCGGGTCAGCATGGACATGCCGGGGCCGAGATGCTCGCCAACCGGGTTACATAAAAACTGGAGGTAAAAATACTTGTTCCAATATGTAAGCATCGGGGCGTGATTGTACGTAAAGCCATAATCCTCCGCCAACTCGGGATGTTCCCTGTTGGAGCGATAGACCTGATAAGACGAGGCGCCTACGGCATGCAGCAGCCCCCCTTCGGGCAGCATTTGGTTTGCGAATTCGTCCCCATTGTAATATGGGAGGCCTGTGGGACTATCATTAGTTTTTGGCATATAATATATTCTCCGTGCAAAATTTTTTGAATCTTTGCGTTTCGTACTTCATTACGTCCAGGGGTTCTTTCAAATAGTCAGAAAGGATGCCGATCGCGTCTTCGGGCCGCCCGGCGTTTACGCAGTCGGCTGCGGCTGTGGCGGCGGCGCAGAATGCCTTTGCGCATTCGATCCATGGGGCGCATTCGCCGACGAAGCCTGCCGGTCCGAAATTTTTCAGCTTGGACAATTCCGCCGAACTGCTTTGAGCGAATTGCTTTATAGCCGCGATATCGCCATTGTCCAAATAGCCGCAAAAAGGTTCATGGTGCGCGCTGCCCGGGCCATCCGGCGGGTATTGGGCATAATGCTTCGTCAGGCACGATGTCAAAATAAGCGTTGGGATCGACTTCACAATACAATTCTGCATACAAACGCCCTTGCAAAGCCAGTAATATAAGTGCTTGCAAGGGCGTTTTCCATTTTTTAGGTGTTGAGGTCAGATTATATGGCTATCATACAACCATCATCCTTATTTGTAAAGCATGTTTTTTTGGGAATTTTCGGGAAACTCCCAATTGTCTGTTTTTTGTGAATTCGCTATTTCAAATTGCTAATTATTGTTTATTATTGTTTACGGCTATGCCTTTACAGCCATGCCAAATCATATATAATTAAATCAAAACTATTTTCAAGGTATGATATTGATATATGACTATCTATAATGTTTTCAGCTTGCTCGGCGGCCTGGCGATGTTTCTGTACGGGATGATGCTGCTGGGGGACGGGCTTGAAAAGCGCGCCGGTCGCCGCCTCAAAACGATACTCGAAGGGCTGACGGCCAACCCCGCCAGGGGCGTCCTGCTGGGCGCAGCAGTTACGGCGGTCATCCAGTCGTCTTCGGCGACCACCGTCATGCTGGTCGGCTTTGTCAACTCGGGCATCATGCAGTTGAAACAGGCTATCAGCGTGATAATGGGCGCGAACATCGGGACGACCGCCACCGCGTGGTTGCTCTCCCTGGTCGGCATCGAGAGCGATAATTTTTGGGTCACGCTGCTAAAGCCCACGACATTTTCGCCCATCCTGGCTTTTGTCGGCATCATACTACTGTTCGTTTCGAAGCGCAACAAGGGAACGGCGACAGTGCTGCTCGGCTTTGCGATACTCATGTTCGGCATGGACATGATGTCCGGGGCTGTTAAAGGCCTGGCCAATGTGCCGGAGTTTATCAATATCTTGACAATGTTTTCCAACCCGCTGTTCGGCGTCCTCGCAGGCGCGCTAGTGACTGCCGCTATCCAAAGCTCTTCCGCTTCCGTCGGCATCTTGCAAGCCATAGCCAGCACCGGAGCCCTTCAATACGGCTCCGCGATACCCATCATTTTCGGCCAGAACATCGGCACGTGCATAACAGCTTTATTATCATCCATCGGCGCCAACAAAAGCGCCAAGCGCGTGGCGATGGCCCACCTATCGTTCAACATAATTGGTACGATTACTTTCCTAATCTTATATTCAGTGTTGAATGCGATATTTAGGTTTGCTTTCAACAATGAACAGGCGACCATGGTAGGCATAGCTATCGTTCACTCGCTGTTCAACACGCTGACGACCATTATATTGTTCCCATTTTTAAACCAACTGGAGAAATTGGCGCACGGGCTGGTAAAAGAAGGCAAGGAGACGGAAGTGTTCGAAATGCTGGACGACAGGCTCATTGGGACGCCGCCCATCGCCATTGAGCGGTGCCGCCTTTTGACGGGCGAGATGGCGGCCCTCAGCCGGGACACATTCCTTATGGCGCTTGAACAGCTCGGCGCTTACAATGAAAAACGCTTCGAGGATGTAATCAAGTCGGAGGACAGTGTGGATGTATATGAGGACAGGCTTGGTTCATATCTCGTAAAAGTGAGCATGCGCAGCCTTTCGGACAGTGATAGCCGGGAGACGTCAAAGCTCCTGCACATGATAGGCGACTTTGAACGCATCTGCGACCATGCGGTGAACATAGTAGAGGCCGCGCAGGAGATGCATGATAAAAGTATACATTTTTCAGAAGCCGCGCAAAATGAAGTTGCGGTGCTGTCCGCCGCCGTGACCGAAATCTTGACGGTGGCCGTCGGAGCCTTTATCGATAACGACATACTGGCTGCGTCGGGCGTTGAGCCGCTGGAGCAGGTCGTCGACACGCTGGTCGTCGACATTAAGGGCCGCCACGTCCGCAGGCTGCAGACGGGCGAGTGCACCATTGAGCTCGGTTTCGTTCTGGCCGACATCCTCGCGGATCTTGAGCGGGTAGCAGATCACTGCTCGAATATCGCCATCAGCGTCATTGAAATTGAAACGCATGGCGCCCTTGACCTGCATGAGTACATACGTAAAATTGAGTCGGGCCAAAGCGGCGCCGACTACAACGAAATATATGCGCGCTACAGCGAAAAATACAGCATCGATTAACCTCGTCCCCGCCCCCAGGCGCGGACGTTCAATTGAGCGCAATATTTAAATCAATTTTATTTTTGGGAGGAGCATATTCCATGAAAAAGTTTCGTATGGGCATTATCGGCTGCGGCGGGATTTCGGCCAGCCACATCAGGGGGATAATGGAAAGCCCCGATTTGGAAATTGGCGCGCTGTGCGATATATTGCCGGAAAAGCTGGAAGAAAAAAAGGCGCTGTGCGGCGCGGACGCGGATATGTGCTACGACGATTACATCAAAATGATGGAATCGGGTAAAATCGACGCCTTATCTATCTGTACGCCAAACAACAAACATTATCAAATGGCGATGGACGCCGTCGAGCGCGGCATCCCCTTCGCCGTGGAAAAGCCGGTATGCATGACAGAGGCGGAGGCGGCGGTACTGCTCGACGCGACGGAAAAGAAAAAGCTCGCCCATATGGTATGCTTCTCGTACAGGTTCGTGGCGGCGGCGCGCTATGCCCGCGACCTGGTACTGAATGGGGACCTTGGCAAGATTTATCATATCAACGGCGAGTACTATCAGGCGTGGGGCCTCCCGGACGCGCGGAGCGGCTCGGCCGCCCCTCTGGTTTGGAGGTTCGTCAAGGAGGTCGCGGCGTCGGGCGCGCTCGGCGATCTCGGGTGCCACATGCTCGACCTCTGCAGGTTCATCACGGGGCGCGAGTTCACATCTGTCATGGCTGACATGGACACATTCATTCACGAGCGGAAGCTGCCGGGCAGCGATGAAGTCGGGACTGTAGACGTCGACGACTACATCAACATTGTCGGGCAGATGGACGGACAGCTCGCCGCGAACGTGGCTATTTCCCGATACGCGTACAGCCGGGGCAATTACCAGCGGGTCGAGGTATATGGGGACAGGGGCGCGCTGCGCTATAATCTGGAATCACGCGGGACGCTGGAGATCAACATCGGCAACGAGCCCATGCGTAACGGGCGCATCTGGGTGGAGGTGCCCATACCGCCCAAGTACAACATTACGCAGATGCAGAGCTTCGCGGACATCCTCAACGGGCGCGGCGACGGCCTCGCAGCCAGCCTCGTCGACGGACGCGCGGTCCAGCGCGTGCTGGACAGTTCGGTCCTATCGGCGGAAAAGGGCATTCGCATAAAGATATAATAAAAGATATTGCTAAAGATATAGCAATAGATTTAGCAAAAGATATAGAGAAAGATATAGCAATAGATTTAGCAAAAGATATAGAGAAAGATATAGCAATAGATATAGCAAAAGATATAGTGCATGATTAATCATATAAATTAAACCGGAGGTAGGGATCAATGGGTAAGATCAACGTGGCAATCTATAACGAATACTACCATGAGCGGCATGACGAAAAGATCGGAGCGATATACCCGAAGGGCATGCACCAGGCCATCGCGGACGCCCTGTCGGACGATCCGGCTATCGGCAATATTGTGCTGGCCACTTTGGACGATCACACAACAGTGCTGTCGCAAGAGTGCCTGGACAACACGGACGTGCTGTACTGGTGGGGGCATATGAAGCACCGGGAGGTGGACGACGAAGTCGTAAAGCGCGTCTGCCTGCGCGTGAACCAGGGCATGGGCCTTGTGGTGCTCCACTCGGGCCATGCGTCCAAGGTATTTTCCAGTTTGCTCGGCACGCAAACGGGCAGGCTGAGGTGGCGCGAGTCAGACGACAAGTGCCTGGTGTGGGTCGTCTCGCAGGGGCACCCGATAGTCGAGGGGCTACCGCCTTGTTTTGAAGTGCCTGCCGACGAGACTTACGGCGAACAGTTCGGCATCCCTGAACCTGACGAACTTATTTTCATTAGCTGGTTCGAAGGCGGCGAGGTGTTCCGCAGCGGCTGCACGTTCAAGCGGGGCGCCGGGAAGATATTCTATTTCCAAAACGGGCACGAAACATATCCTATCTACTATCAGGACGAGGTCAAGCTGATCCTCAAAAACGCCATGCACTGGGCCCGCCCGTACCAAAAGAAGATAGTTTACGATTTGGGCGGCGGGAACGCGCCTCCGAAGGTAAGCGGCAGGGTAGAAAGATAGCATCGCAAAGCAACACGGTTAATAATGCATCATTTTCGCAGGGGCGGATATCACCATTTCCGTTGAGCATGGGTTCCCGTGGGACGGCCAAGGCGGCCGCCCCACGGGAACTTTTTATGCAGGGACGAGAGTGATCGATCCGCTCCTTGACAAAAACTTTCTTGTTAATTGGGCTACGACCACCGCAGCGATGAAAAACCGTATCTGCGGATCAGATAATCTTCCGGTCCGGCGCGATGCGTCCGAATGCGTAGATAGGTTGCTATATTTATATACAGTACAAAAACCATTCGCAACTCATAAACCGATGACACTTGACAAGGGTATTTTTTTGTTATAATAGATACATGTTGAATGTATACTATTAATGGAGGACTTATCATGCCCAGAAATAAATATCCCGAAGAAACAGTAGAAAAAATATTAGATGCATCCTTGGAATTATTTCTCAAAAAGGGCTTTGAACAAACCACTGTACTTGACATTGTAGATAATCTTGGAGGATTGACCCGTGGCGCGTTTTATCACCATTTTAAGACGAAGGAAGAAGTACTGATAGCCATTTTTGACAGAGATGATTCCGAAAGTACAGACGATTCATTTCAGAAATCAAAAGACGCATATGTAAAAAATGGATTAGAACGTGTAAGGCTTTTCATTCGATATGAACTCTTGGCAAATATTGAGAATCAACACCAGAACACAATGTCGAACTTAGCGCTTCCATTGCTTTCAAACCCACGATTTTTGGTCGAGCTAATTAAAAAAAACCAAAAAGAAGCATATATATTCGTGCCGTTCATAGAGGAGGGTATTGCTGACGGTTCAATTAAACCATGCAACCCTAAAATCGTAGCAGAGTTAGGTATGCTGCTGGTGAATTTTTGGCTGATTCCAAGCATTTTTCCGTGTGAACGTGAAGAAAGCCTTGCTAAAATTGCCTTACTTAAGCAAATTTTTGATGGGATAGATGTTCCTATTATTGACGATGAAATAGAAGGGATATTATTCCGTTTATTTGATTCCATTAATATGTAACAACTTTAAAAACAAAGATTTGCCATTCGGGGTAATTCTTTTATCACTATACATACATTCACCTTGTATAATACCATCTCAGTATAAAAGGGTGAGATTATAAAAAATAGAGCTATCGCTGTGATGGCCGCAATTATTACTAGATTCAATATATTAAGTTCAGAGGAGATTATTGATGAATAAAAAAATCGTATTTCAGTTTCTGGTATTGACTTTTGCATTGGCGTTGGCTTCATATGGGATATTGTCGGCTTTCGGAATGTGTGGACTCACAATCGCAAATACGCCTTGGCTATACGTTATTTTTGCCATAGGCGGGTGGAGCCCCCCGATTGCTTCGTACATTGTATTGAAAAAAAATAACAAAGTAAGTGGTTTTAAGGAATGGATTGGAAACATCTTTGCAATCAGAAGTCCTCTTCGATTTTATCTGCTGGTTATACTGTTTGTTGTTATAAGTGATGTTTCCCACATCATTTTTACAGGGTTTGGTGAAGTCCAACCATGGTATATGTTCTTGGCATTGCTCCCAATGAGTTTTATTGCCGGCGGAAATGAAGAAATGGGTTGGAGTTATGCGCTGCGCCCTGAATTGGAAAAGAAATTCGGGTTTATTATTTCTACAGTTATTTTTACTATTATTTGGACACTGTGGCATATACCGATGTTTTTACCGCAGGAAGGAAGAATTGAAACCTTATCTTGGTTTGGAATCTTATCATGGTTTGGGTCGTATTCGCTTTCGTGTCTAGGTTGGTCTTTTGCCCTTGGCGCAATCCGAAGAATAACAAAAAGCGTTTGGCTGTGCGTTCTTTATCATACTATAATCGGTGCATCTTATATGACACTGTATCCAAATTCTAAAACGTTGGCTGGAGAAATTCTCTCAACATGTTTATTGATTTTGGTTTCGGTAACAGCGGTTTTTATTCATACTAGAAAGTCTAAAAGTAGCATGGTATAAACATAATGAACAGAGCGGCTAAGTGCCGTTCTGTGCTATCATTAGCCAGATTATATTACTTGAAATGTCCCCCTGAAAATTAAATTCATGTCATACACCCAGCCCCGCGCGAGGGTGCGCTCGCCAATGCTGTTGAGGGTTTCGGCGTAGTGCTTGTACAGCTCCGGCGTTTTATCCTTTGCGCCATGCACGATGCACGCAAGCAGCTTGCTACCGGTTTCGTTCATCAAATCCATGATAGGTTCGAGCAATCTGTCAATTTTTCGCCATACTTTTCGCATAAAGCATCCAGGCCGGGATGTGCGGCCAGATAACTCCCCGCGAATATATTATAGCCCCTTTCCAGCAACTGTTCTGCCATCGCGAGACCCAAACCGCGATCGGCGCCAGTAACATACGCATTATAATTCATACTCTGTTCAGCCCCTTCACAAAATGTTTAATATGGTAACCGCCATGCGCCACTGCGCACAAATAGTACATGAAATATTGCAATGGCCAAGGCAAGCTTCAATCCAATGCGCTTGCCCTCGTGGCTCAGTATTACCTGTTTTACTATCTTTCACACTATGTGTAATGTGTATATGGAATGTTATTGGATACATTATCGAACAATCGTTATGCTTAATTAATTACATATTCGCTTACTAAAACGCTTAAACTGATATAAGGTACTGCACACAAATCATTGAACCGCCTGGTACCGGACGGTAAGCTAGGTGGTGTGAGAGATCGGGCAGCCAATTAATGACTGCCCTCCTACTCGATTCAAGTAAAAATCTATAAATTACTGATCGAATACCGAGCCGTCCTCGCGAAGCCGCGTAATCATGTCGCGGGGCACGAACGGGCGGCGTTCTTTTGCGCCTTCCTTCAACGATATGCCTATGCCCGGACTGTCGCTGATAATAAGATGGCCGTTTTCGCACGGGCTGACCGGCCCGACGATGTCCGACTTGGGCGGCCTGTCCTCGCCCTGCGGGTACTCCTGGATGGCGAAGTTGGGTATGCACGCGGCTATCTGCAGGCACGCGGCTGTGCTCACCGGGCTCAGCGGGTTGTGCGGCACCACGCCGGCGCCGTGCGCCTCGGCCAGCGCGGCCGCCTTTTTCGCGCCGCTGATGCCGCCGCACAGGCAGACGTCCGGCCTGATGTAGCTGACCGCCCGCCGCGCCAACAGCATTTCAAACTCCTGTATCGTGTGGATGCGCTCGCCCGTCGCGATGGGGATATCGATGTGCGACGCCACATACGCCATTTCGTCGAAGTTGTCGGGCTTTATCGGGTCTTCATAAAAATACGGGTGGTACTTCTCGATGCCCCTCGCGAGAACAATCGCCTCGTGGGAGGTGAGACGCCGATGGATCTCAATGCACAAGTCGACCTCGTCGCCGACGGCTTCCCTGTACTGGCGCACCCGGTCGATCGCACGGCCGATGAGCTGCGCGTGTGTCTCGAAGTAGCGCTCGTCCCTCGGCGAGTCCAAAAACGGCGTCAGATGCCCAATCGCCGTGAAGCCGCGCGCCTTCGCGTCGACACATCCTTGTACCAGCTCCTCGGTCGTCTTGCCGAACACATGGTAGTACACTCGCGCCTTGTCGCGGCATTTGCCGCCGAGCAGTTGGTAAACCGGGACCCCGTGCCGCTTACCGGCGATGTCCCACAGCGCGATGTCGATGGCACTGATGGCCCCCATGATCGCCGCGCCCCTGAAATGGTAGCAACGGTACATGAATTGCGACAGGTGCTCGATCCTGCTCGAGTCCTGCCCTATGAGGACGCGCTCGAACGATTCGACGCATGCGGCGCTGGCTTCCAGGAAGCCCCACGCGCCCGATTCGCCCAGCCCCACAATCCCCTCGTCCGTTTCTACCTCCACAAACAGGTAACGATCGATCAACAACGGAGTAACACGCGTGATTTTCATTGGATTTTACCTCCCCGATATAAATAGAATACGATATAGACGCGGGTGGATATGGAATTCGCCCCTACGAGAGTACGGTAATTGTGCGGGGCGGATATGGAATCCGCCCTTACGTCAGGATGGTAATTAACTTTTTGTCGCGTGATCCCAAAGGAAGTCATAGGATTTGACGCCGTGTATTACATGCTCGTCGTCGAACCTGTCTAAAATGAAGTCGCCGCTCCTCCCGTACGCGTCATATACGCGCCTAACAATGGCTTCCGCCTCCACGACGTTCGCGATCGGGAATATCGGGTCGTGTTCGCCCGATTCCCATAGCATTGGGCGGGGGGCGATCAGCGAAAGAATGTCCGGCATATCTGCGGTAAGCAATAGGTTGGGCTGATAATTGTCGACACAGTGGTGCATGGCGAGGATGCAACCGCGATATGTGTTCGCAAAACCGGAGACGCAACAAGCGCGCACCCGCTCTTCAAGCGCCGTCGTATATGCGCACACCAGCCCGCCGCCCGATATACCCATCGCTACGGGCGACATGCCGTAACCCAGTTCGGCCAGAACGTCTATGCAGCGGCGGGCCTGGTTGACCCTGACCCCCGCCATTGTGCGCCCTATCATCAGCAGCATTGAGCTGATGGCATTGCAGGAGCTGCTGCCAGGGTTTTTAGGATCGATGTCGCGTTCGAGCTTTAGTTCGCCAAAACCAAGGAGTTCCGGCGCGATGACGACAAACCCGCGCTGTGCGAGCGCTACGGCGAACGCCTTGTGGTACCCACTCCCGCCGGGCGTTTGCTCGTCGCCGCCGGGGGTCAGCCCGACGATATCCGCGACGCCGAAACCGTGGCCGGCCAGCGCGACTGCGGTTGGGGTAGACGTGTCCGCACCCTCCGGGACAAGCAGGTATGCGGGCGTCGTCAAGCCGGCTTCGGCATCGAACATGATTCGCTCCCTGGTGTACTCGCGTTTCCCGGCGCCGCCTGTGTCGCTTTTGTAGCCCACTTCGTCCAGGGCGGAAGCCGTCAGCTTTATCGGATTTCCGCGCCGAATGGAAAGAGGGCAGCGCCATGGCGTCCCGCCCAGGCACGACAAAAAGTCGCGGCTGAGGTCGGAGCGCCAACGCGCAAACGCGGGCGACGCCACGCAGTCGCGGCTGGGGGCTGCGGCGGAAGCGGTGGAGGTGGCGGAGGAAGCGGTAGCAGGGGAGGAAGCGGTGGAGGCAGCCGGTTCATTTACTGCGCATGATAACCCCGCACAGCCCATCGCGTTCAGCACGCTGTACCTCGAAACAGTCGCCCTGAGCGACGATTGATAGAAAAAATCCGCGTAATTTACATCCATATGCATCTACCTCGGATAAATTTTTTTACAACGCTAACCGCCATGCGTCAACAGCGCGCAAATAGCGCATGAAATTTGCATGGCGGTCGTGCCTTGCTGCGGTGCGCTGAGGACAGCGCACCCTACATTGACATTTTACGCGTTGCTCCTAAGAATGACGCATTAACATTAGCATTGGCATTGGCATTGGCATTGGTTACGGCACGGTTTCAATCACATCGAAACCGCCGTCTTGGTCGGCGCCCGCATCATCATCGGACACTTCCGGCAACTCGCCGAGCATGTCGGGCCTCTCCTGACCGTTTCCGCCCTCCATATCGCCTTCGGCACGCTCATATGCGAAACCCGGATCGATTTCATATGAATCCATATACGGCTCATACTGGGCGTTGAGCGTATCAATTATCCTGGTCAAAGATATAGAGTTCATAGGCGTAATGGCGGGCATATCAACGTCTATGTCTCCATTGACGTTTGTAAACTGGTTGTTGAACGTCAGTTTTATATGCGTTTTGCTCAACTGCTCGCTATAGCGCTCTCCTGATACGATGGCGAATCCGCGATGGTCTATGATCAAATCGATAATCCCGTCGCAGCCGACGACATACCCGTCACTGTCTATCGTGATTTTTAACGTGATGCCGTCATTACCCAGCAACTTCGCTTTCGACCCCTTGCCTACGTACCTGTTAATCGACTTCAACATTTCTTCCAGCATCGGGTAGCTCTCGTCAAACCAATTGTCGAAATCAGCAAGCACGTCTTCTAACTCATCCACTATGTACTCATATATGTAATTTTCATCGTCACCCAATGCTTGAAAAAATTCCTGACTGGCCGTTAGCAGCACCCGGGCAATTTCTTTCATTTCGTCTTTATCTATATTTGTGAGGGCGGAGATTATTTCCTTGAGGCCTTTGTCTGTTATTTTTACGTTATACACGCTATTGCCGGACTCGTCCGCGCTTGCGCTGCTAATGTACGCGGATTCCGTGTCCAGCATCATCGCTATATAAATCAGCAAGTCCGTCATTGTCTGCGACAATTTTTCCGAGGCGTCTATTTGCGCATTCAATGAATCAGGGCTGAAGTAATCGCTCATGTCCATGCCGGCTTCTTCATAAAAAGCATCCAGATCTTCGGATGTTATAACCAAATAGTCGCGCCCCTTAAAATAGTCCCACCCTACGCCGGCGGTGATTATTTTTGGCAGCTTAAAATATTCCTTTATATATATTGGATCGTCCAGGTCAACCGCCGCCCAAATACCGGTCTTTAAATTCTCCATCTGTCCACCCATGTAGATGGGCGTGAGCTGCATTTCCGTTGCGCCCTTCGTATTTTCAATATTGCCGCTGTATTTTGCGCTGACGCTGACTCCGGCGCCATTGACTGCTTCTTCTATCGTTTTAAAATATGACGCGGGCTGCCTGCCCCATAAACCAAAACTATAAAAACTATAGGCGTCTTCTTGTTCTATGAGGTCGAACCTGAGTTCTATTTGCGCGCCCCCCTCATATTCGTAGCTCGTCATTTGCGGAGCTTTTAATAAAGCGGTCAGAAGGCTCACCTCGTCTTCGCTGCAGCCCGCCAGCGCGAATGAAAACAACATCGCTGCTGCTACAATGACAGCGACAAATCTAAATCTTGCCATTTTTGAATGCGTAAAAGCTGTTGTTTTATTATTCTGTTTTTTCATACCCATGATGCCTTTCTTAATGTTTGTCATTTTTTACCATGCCTTTCTGCATTTATGCGTATTTTTATTTTTCATTTCGCTGAACCTCATACAACAATTATATCATTTATTATTTGGCTCCGATAGGAGGATCCACACGAGACTCCGAATAAAAAATATATGGTTAAATAATCGATTTTATACATATAGCAGTGAAGAACATATGAATGATAATTTAATCATATATGAATACAAAATCAATTATAATGATTATACAATCAGATTACAATTTAATTTAAAATGACATTAACTACTATTATATATGAATGCTTATATTAATTTATTAAGACAAATTAATATATAGATGTATTATATTTGTAATATTACATTAATATTGCACTTAAATTTAATGTAACAGCCTTTAAAAGGCTTGGAAATAGACGTTTACAGTCTTATAGATTTTCTGAATAATTATTAAGAATTACATAAGAATTTTAAATAAATTTTAAAATAGTTTGTTTAGATATCGTGATATTGGATATAAATAAATATCCAAATTGATTAACTGACGTTAATTTACTAGCAAATATCCAAACAATAATAAACACATATTATGAAAATAAATGAAACACCAAATATATATCGCTACATAAGATGAAGCAAAAATTATAAATGGGAGGGATTTAAATGTAAGCATAAGAATGAAATCACGGCACAAGGCTTTAACAGGCACATTTCACGGGATAGAACATTTGTAAAAGGAATCAAAATGGACGCCGGATACACATAAATCAGGCGCAAAGAATATCGAACTGGGGGCTATATCGATGCATAAAGGAAAAACAATTCGGAAAATATCGGCATGGTTTGTAGCAATTGCGATGATGGCAAATATTCTACCATTAAATATATTTGCCGAGGGTATGGACGATGACAATGATTCGCAAGCGGCAGAAATTGTTGAAATAACTGTAGGCGGGCCTGAAGATGGCGACGACGGCGTCAGCGCCGAAAACAAACTTAGCGATGATGAAGAATTGACCGGTAGCGACGAATTATTCGGTGGAGAGGAGTTAGCCGGCGGTGAAGAGCTAACCGAAGGTAATGATATAGACGGAGACGTAAATTGCGATCTGAATGACAATGAAGTAGATGATGCAAATGAAGCAGATAAAGTTGATGTGACGAATGAAGAAGAGGTAGCAAATAAAGTAGACGAAATAAATGAAGACAAAGATGTAAATGATGTAAATGCAGAAGACGAACTAGACGAGTTAGATGGGCAAAATGAGTTGGATGTATTAAATGAAGTTAATGGAGCAAATGGAGTAAATGGAGTAGATGATACAAAGACAAATATCGCCGGAATGCAAAATGCTGTAATGTCCAGCATCGCCATCCAAAGGCTGGGTGGATTAATGCCAGGGGATGAGCCGGACGCATCATACACGGTGTTTTATTATCTCGAAGATACGACAGACGAATTGAGCGAAAGCAAAACAATATACGGGCAAACAATAGGCGATACAATAACTGAAACGGCCATATTAATAGAAGGATACTCCGTGATTGGGAGCGGTGAAGAAAGCATTACACTTGATGAAGATAGCAACGAAATCGTGTTTTATTATGAAGTGGCTGCTATAGACGATAGTTCGGCGCCCATCAAAACATCAAGCGCGGGCATGGGTTTGATAGAAGTGAGAACCGCTGCGGAACTGGAAGCGGCATTGGCTATTGCCGGCATCGGGGACATAGTTTTTATCGCAGGCAAAGGTTTTGACTTCTCAGAAAGAACATTGAACATTGGCTATGGAGTAACATTAATCTTTGGGCCGGAATCCGATAAAAGCATTATGGATTTGAACAAGACCACAATCAATAACGAAGGTTCGATTATACTCCAGGGGGGCATAAACACCTCCGGTAATACAGTGCTGAACAATAACGGATATATATGGTTGGAAGGCGGAAGGGTATATGGCCCGTTTGCCTTAAATGGATATGGAGTCCAGCCTTACGACAGATTAATCCAATATAATAAAAACGATGGAAGCAATGATATATATGGACAGTCTACGCCGATGGATGGATCGATAAATTATTTGGAGATATTGGACGCGGATGTTTTTAGCGCGCGTCAAGGCTACAAATTTATTAATTGGAACACATTGGCGGATGGATCCGGCAATTCATGGAACCCTGGCCAAACGTATACGTTCCCGTCGCAAGAGAGGCTGTTCTTCCTCTACGCGCAATGGTCACCAATCAGCTACAAGGTATCGTTTAACGCAAACGGCGGTACGGGCAGCATGGCCGATCAGAATTTTGTATATGATGTAGCGCAAGCGCTGTCGTCAAACGGGTTTGAAAAAGATGGGTTTTCTTTCGATGGCTGGGCGCTGACGAAGGATGGGGCAGTTGCGTATTCAAATGAGCAGGTTGTAAAAAATCTGAAGAGCATTGATAATGACGAAATTAAATTATTTGCAATATGGTCAGTCAGAGCGGATATTGAATACACGGTGCATTATTACTTGGAAGGCACGGAGACAAGCCTGCTGGCGAGCAAAACAGTCGACGAGCAGATAGCGGGCGATACTATAGTAGAAAACGCTGCGGTCATCGACGGCTACACGGCGGACGAGCAGAGCAAGAGCCTGACACTGGCGGCCTCCGGCAACGAGATAGTCTTCTACTACACGGCGAACGACGATATCGAATATATTGTACATTATTACGCCGCAGGTACGACGACGAGGCTGGCGCAGGACAAGGCGGTTGACGGCCAGACGATGGCCAGCACAGTGACGGAGCAGGCGGCGGCGATAGACGGCTACACGGTGGACGAGCAGAGCAAGAGCCTGACGCTGGCGGCCTCCGGCAACGAGATAGTGTTCTACTACACGGCGAACGACGATATCGAATACATAGTGCATTACTACGAAGCAGGCACGACGACGAAGCTAGCGCAGGATAAAGCGGTTGACGGCCAGACGATGGCCAGCACCGTGACGGAGCAGGCGGCGGTGATAGACGGCTACACGGCGGACGAGCAGAGCAAGAGCCTGACGCTGGCGGCCTCCGGCAACGAGATAGTGTTCTACTACACGGCGAACACGGACATCAGCTACGACGTACATTACTTCTTGGAAGGCACGACGGACAGCCTGGCACAGAGCAAGACGGTTGTGAACCAGACGATGGCCAGCACCGTGACGGAGCAGGCGGCGGCGATCGACGGCTACACGGCGGACGAACAGAGCAAGAGCCTGACACTGGCGGCCTCCGGCAACGAGATAGTGTTCTACTACACGGCGAACGACGATATCGAATACATAGTGCATTACTACGAAGCAGGCACGACGACGAAGCTAGCGCAGGACAAAGCGGTTGACGGCCAG